>JAEDCX010000031.1 GCA_016293925.1 Lachnospiraceae bacterium
ATACCGAGTTTGATTTTGGGTACATTGTTGAACATGTTTACACTACCTCCGTTATATTTTCATTTTATGGATGTCCATGATACGACTATTATAACACATTTTTCGACCATGTATATCACAAATCTGCAAACGAGTCGACATTTTTTAATAGATTCTATAGTTTCCGCTCAATGCCAGATACGCGAAGAAATACAGACAGTTATCATAATATCTTCTGTCTCCCGTGCGAAGCGGTGTGTCCCAGAATTTCTGAACCCATGCATCGGCTGTTGTGCTGTCCGATGCAAGACTTCCCATTGCAATGGTTGCAAGAAGTCCCACCGGATGCAGCACAGGCTCCTCCAGACAGGTTCCGTCAATCTCATAGATCATATTGCGCTGCTCATCTGACATGGGAGCAAAGAAATCCTGCAGACGTCCCGCAATTTTTCTCTCCTCTTCATCCGCAGCAAACCAGGAGTAATCCAGACCGATATTGGCAACGGTTCTGTAAGAATCACTGTAGAACCAGTCATGCCTTCCTCCCCATCGCGTTTTCTCCGGGGAAACCGGTCTTCCGTCGAATTCTGCATATTCCGCACACAGACCGGTCTTCTCATGGCAGGCAATATGCAGATATTGCCTGCTGCACTCTGCCGCCTTCCGGAAGAACTCTCTGTCCTCCTCATATGCCCACAAAGCAAACAATTCATAGAAATGGGGCAGATGGTAGGACGGATCACTGTAATCCACACCGGTCACAAAACGAATCAGTTTGTTATCCGGATCCCACATTCCGCGGCCCCGTTCTCCGTTCTCTCCCTTATGGATACAGGTATGAAGCAGTTCCCGCGCCTCTCTGCCATAGTTGTAGATTCCTTCTCCGTCTCCCCACCTGTGAGATGCAAAGAACAACGCCATGGCAAAGAATTCTTCTCCGTCCGGTGCGGCACCGTATGCATTTTTATGTCCGTCCAGACCACAGGACCAGGCAAAATAGCCCTTATTCTCCCCCTCGTTCAGATACATGTAGGTACGGGCCCATTTCCAGATCCGGTCAAATTCTTCCTTACGGTCCATCTGGACACACATCATCATCCCGTAACTCATCCCCTCGGTACGGGCATCATGATTGCCGGTATCCTCCATATATCCCATATCATCCCCTGCCGGATGATAGATTCTCTCCTCCTCGGTTCCATAAAACAATGTCCGGAACAGATCGTCCTTCCTCTTTTCGATGGTCTCCTGATCGATACCAAGTTCCGCAAAATAGTTGCGGTATACCTTATTCTGTAAATCTAGCAACGTCCTACTCCTCCATTAACCATTCACAAGCTTTCCACAGATATTCATTCCAGAATCCGAAGTCATGGGATCCCGGTCCTTCATGATACGAAACCGGCACACCCTCCCCGATCAGGAAATCTCTGAATGCACGGTTCGGCATGAGCAGGAAATCCTCGGTTCCGCAGGCCATAAACAAGCCGGGAATCTCTCTGCCGTCCTTTTTGTAATTCAGAACAAGCTGTTCCAGATTGTTCTCATTGTCCTTCAGTTTGTCAAACGGTCCGAATACCCGTCTGTAATAAGCATAATCCGCAACCGGATTGCTGTACCCCGGTTCCTTGTCTTTTAATTCATTCACGATCAACGCGGAGGACAGTCCGAATCCCTTAGAGAAATTTTCCGGATATGCCAGTGCAGTATGAAGTCCCCCGAATCCTCCCATGGAAAAACCTCCCACATAGGTATCCTCTCTTCTCTCGGACAGATGCAGTGTCTTTCTGGTAAATTCCACCAGTTCCCTGCCCGTAAACTCACCGTACTGTGACCCGGTTCCTTCTCCGTTTACGTAGAAATGATTATCCCCTGCCGGCATGATGACCGCCATGTTGTAGTGCATTGCCACATCCATTACTCTGGAATTGCACATCCAGTCCCATTCATTTCCGTTATATCCGTGCAACAGATATAAGGTCTTCATCGGTCTGTCATAATGCTTGTTATTCTCCAGATGCCATTGCTGTGGATCTGTGGGCATCGCCGCAATAAAATTTGTTCCTTTCTGTAATACATTGGAATGAAATGAAATCTGAACCAAAGCCATGTCCGCGCCCCCCTGTATGTTCTTTTTTATCTACAAATATCATATCGGCACCGACTGCGGCAATCCACTCACTACTTGCGGAAATGCCCTTATTTATTGCGAATAATCAATACAATGTCCTTCCCTGCTCATCCGGAATTCCGCTGATTCTCCAGAAGAAGGAATTCACCTGATCGCACCACTCTCTTGCAATATACAATTGTCTGTCCAGACGCTCGGACACATTTTCATTCATCCGCTCCGGCACCTTGTCTGCAATCGTCTTCCATGCCGCTATCATCTCCTTCACCTGCTCCACACCCAGGAAATGAGTGTCATAGATGTGCTGGATCAGCGTTTTGCCGCTCTTCAGTTTCTCTGTATACAATACTCTGTGGAAAAAGAGCAGCAATTCCTCCGGGCAGGTCTCCCTGTGCTCGTACATGGAAGCATTCGGCTCATTATACTGCATGGTATATCCTGTTCCGGCCGACGTTCTGTCCACGCCGATTCCGAGATGATCGGCTCTGTGATAGGTTCCCCAGTGATCGTATTCATAGCCGTTGACGGAAGGTCCGTAGTGGGTTGCCGGAGTTACCATCCAGCCGATTCCCAGCGGACAGGTATAGTTCTCATAGATCTCTCTGGAACGAAGCAACATATCGAGAATCACCCTTTCCACTTCTGCATCATGTCCTATTGTCTGACGAATCCACTCTCTTGCAATGGTCTCTGCCGACAGGGAAGGATCCATACACAATCTCCCATAACCGTATGTATTCGCAGCTGCCAGATCATGACCGGTCCAGTTTTCATCATCACCGGTATTCGTAACTGCTGCCATACCGCACAGCCTGTTCCCGTATTTCGCACCGCTCACCACCTCTTCCACGGTCGCCTCTCCATCTGCATAAGTCTGAAAATCCAGCACCTCCTTATACAGCGGAATCAGATAACACAGATCGATCTGATGGCCGGTGTACTCCTGCGCGACCTGCACCTCCAGCATGAGATTGGTTTTCTTCATGGCACCGAACAGCGGTGAGATCGGTTCCCGGATCTGGAAATCCATCGGGCCGTTTTTGACCTGCAGGATCACATTCTCCCGGAACTGTCCGTCCAGTTTCACAAAATGCTCATAGGCAGCCTTTGCCCGGTCGGTCTTCTTGTCTCTCCAATCCTGTCCCGCATTGTAAACAAAGCATCGCCAGATCACGATGCCGCCGTGCTCCCGCAGAAGATCCGCAAGCATATTGGCGCCCTGCGCATGATCCCGGCCGTATGCATAGGGTCCATGGTTTCCTTCAGAATCCGCCTTAATCAGAAAACCTCCCAGTTCCGGTACAAACCGGTAGATCTCATCGATTTTGCTTTTCCACCAACCGATTGCGGCAGGATCCAGCGGGTCAGCGCTCTCCAGTCCACCGATCCGGATGGGCGCCGCAAAATTCACACTTAAGAATAGCCGGATTCCGTAATCCTGCATCATACAGGACAGTGTCTGCAGCTTCGGCAGAAGCTCTGCAGTAATCAGTTCATTGGCTCTCCCTCTTACGTTCACGTTGTTGATTACGATTCCGTTGATCCCTACGGAAGCCATATAGCGAATATAATCGCCGGTGCGGTCGTTGATCACAATCTCATTTTGAACGAAAAAGAAAGACTGCCCGGAGTATCCCCGTTCAATACTGCCGTCCATATTATCCCAATGATTCAGCATCCGGAGAGGCATCACGGGCACAACGGTTTCTGACGGTTCACAGACTGTCTCCCCCATGCTCATATGACGCAGCAGTGCAAAGGCACCGTACAGAAGGCCCCTCGTATCCTTCGCTACAATGACTGCGCTCCGTCCGGTACCGTTCAATCGGTATCCTTCCGCACCGATATTCGCATTCTCCGCAAGCACCAAATAGATTCCTTCTCCGGTCTGCCCGCATTGTTCACATACGGTTTCGTATATTACCTCCGGCAGTTTCCCACCCATGGCGGTAATTCCCGCGGTCAGTTCTCTCACGGCGCTTACCGCAAGCCGGTCTCCCTGACAGGATTCCGACGCATGAATCTTCGTTACAATCTCCAGATTCTCCTGCCTCATCCTCTCCGGATAGGCAAGCCATAGTTTTGTCCATTTCTGCTCCATGTTGCGACTCCTTCTCTCTCCAAATTCGAATCTTTATTCATACTGCATCAAAAATCAAACAGGCTCAATTGATTGGACTCCGGGAGATTTCCCAGCAGTCCCAGTTCATTCAGCAGATCCACCACAGTCTTGCTGACCTTCGTTCTGTCACGGAAATCATCCCGGGACAGGAACGGACCGTCCTTTGCCGCCTCTACAATGGCATCCGCTGCCTTCTCTCCCAGGCCGTCGATACTGCTCAGGGACGGCATCAATTTGTCACCCACCACCTGGAACAGCCTGGAGTTGGCGCGGAAAATATCAATCGGCTCAAATTCCAGACCTCTTGCATACATTTCGCGAACCACCTTCATGTCCTTATAGCTGTCCTGCTCCTTGTTGGTCAGACTGTCCATCCTGCGTTCGTAGTCCGCAATGTTATCCAGCAGCCGTTTCTCTCCCAGACACATCAGTTCGTAGGAAAACCCGGAAGCACGGATACTGAAATACGCGGCGTAATAGGCCAGTGGATAATTGATCTTACAGTAGGCGATACGCCACGCCATCATGACATATGCGGCCGCATGGGCCTTCGGGAACATGTATGCAATCTTCTCGCAGGACCAGCAATACCATTCCGGCACCCCGTGGGCCAGCATGTCCTCTCTCCACTTGGGCCATTTGTCACATTTCTTTTTCGCCACTTTCCCCTTCCGGACGTTCTCCATGATGGAAAAGGCATCACTTGGCTCCACGCCCATCTGAATCAGATATACCATGATATCATCCCGGCAGCAGATCGCTGTACTGATTGTCGCCTTCCCCTCTTCAATCAAGGTCTGTGCGTTGCCAAGCCATACATCGGTGCCGTGTGCAAGACCTGCAATGCGGACCAGATCCGAAAAGGTCTGTGGTTTCGTATCCAGAAGCATCTGAATGGCGAATTCCGTTCCGAACTCCGGCACTCCAAGACAGCCCAGGAGACATCCGCCGATCTGATCCGGCGTTATGCCCAGGGCATCCGTATTTTTGAACAGGGACATGACCTTGGGATCATCCAGCGGAATCTCTGTTGCATGGATTCCTGTAATATCCTCCAGCATTCGGATCATGGTAGGATCATCATGTCCCAGAATATCCAGTTTCAGCAGATTATGGTCGATGGAATGATAATCGAAATGGGTCGTTACCGTATCCGTCTCCATATCATTGGCCGGATGCTGCACAGGTGTGAAGGAGTTGATATCCTCCCCCAGCGGAAGCACAATGATTCCTCCCGGGTGCTGTCCCGTGGTTCTCCTGACACCGGTACATCCCGCCACAATCCGGTTGATCTCACAGTTACGCTTCTTCATCCCGTGTTCTTCATAGTACTTTTTCACATATCCGAACGCAGTTTTATCTGCCAGAGTACCGATTGTTCCGGCGCGGAAGGTCTGTCCGGCTCCGAAAATAACCTCTGTATATTTGTGCGCCTTACTCTGATATTCCCCGGAGAAATTCAGATCGATATCCGGCTCCTTATCGCCCTTGAAGCCCAGGAATGTTTCAAAGGGAATATCAAATCCGTCCTTTTTGAGCTTCGTGCCACAATTCGGGCACATCTTATCCGGCATATCGCACCCGGCGTTTCCGGCATACTTCTTCACTTCCTCCGAATCAAAATCACTGTAATGACACTCCGGACAATAATAGTGAGGACTTAAAGGATTGACCTCGGTAATCCCCGCCATCGTTGCCACAAAAGAAGAACCGACCGATCCACGGGATCCCACCAGATATCCATCCTCCACGGACTTCCAGACCAGTTTCTGGGCGATGATGTACATTACCGCAAAGCCGTTGGAGATAATGGAGTTCAATTCCCGGCTCAACCGGTCCTCTACGATCTTCGGCAGCGGATCTCCGTACATCTCATGCGCTTTCCGGTAGCAGATCTCCGTCAGCGTCTTGTCGGAATCCGGAATGACGGGCGGACATTTGTCCGGCCGGACCGGTGATATCCGCTCACACATGTCTGCGATCAGGTTCGTATTGGTCACAACAACCTCCTGCGCCTTATCGCTTCCCAGGTAACTAAACTCTTCCAGCATCTCTTCCGTTGTCCGAAGATACAGCGGCGCCTGGTTGTCTGCATCCTCAAACCCGAGACCCGTCATAATGATCCTGCGGTATATCTCGTCCTCCGGATCCATAAAATGTACATCACAGGTAGCGCAGACCGGTTTGTGAAACTTCTCTCCCAGCGCCACGATCTCCTTGTTGAGCCGGATCAGGTCTTCCCTGCTGTTCACATTCTCAAACTTATCCGATGCGATCATGAACTGATTGTTGCCAAGCGGCTGAATCTCCAGATAGTCATAGAAATTCACGATTCTGGCAATCTCCTTCTCACTTCTTCCTTCCACGATTGCCTTGAACAATTCCCCCGCTTCACAGGCGCTGCCGATGATCAATCCCTCTCTGTGCGCCATGATACGGCTCTTTGGCATTCTTGGATGTCTGGAAAAATAGGTCAGATGGGACTCCGAAATCAGTGTATACAGGTTGACCCGTCCGATTTCGTTTTTGGCAAGGATAATACAGTGGTGGGTCGCCATCTTGCGAATGCTCTCCACACTGGATGCACCTTTCTCATTGATGTCCTGCAGCATTTCCACATTCTCTTCCCGCAGCATGTCCAGGTATTTGACAAAAATCTCCGCCGTTGCCCCAGCATCATCCACGGCTCTGTGGTGGCTTTCCAGGCTGACGCCCATCGCCTTGGAAATGGCATCCAGCGTATGCTTCTTGAGCCCCGGCTGCAGCATTCTGGATATTCCTACCGTATCCACACTTGTATAATCAAAGGGGATTCCCTGTCGTAAGCAGTTCTCCTCAATAAAACTCACATCAAATCCGGCGTTATGAGCCACCAGAATGCAGCCCCGGCAGAACGCCAGGAAGTCCGGCAGAATCTCTTCGATGGTTCCGGCTTCCATAACCATGGCATCATTGATGCCGGTCAGTTTCTCGATGCGGAACGGTATCGGCCTCTCCGGGTTGACAAAGGTACTGTAATGATCCGTGATCTCTCCGTTCACCACCTTCACGGCACCGATCTCTATGATCTTATCATTGAGCGGGGAAAATCCGGTGGTCTCGATGTCAAACACCACATAATCGCTCATCAGCGGCTGGTTTTTGCAGTTCATGACGATTTCCTTTAAATCGTCAACAATATAGGCTTCCACCCCATAGATCGGCTTAAAGCTCTCCGGATCATCCAACGCCTCCACAGCATGGTTTGCCTCCGGGAACGCCTGTACATTGCCATGATCCGTAATCGCCATGGCCGTCATGCCCCATTTGGCACACCGTTTCACCAGTGCAGCCACATCCGTCACACCGTCCATATCACTCATCTTCGTATGGCAATGCAGTTCCACCCGTTTCTTCTGTGCATAATCCATGCGCATGGACGTAAAATCTTTGATCTTCTGGATTCCCGTCACGGAAGCAATACCAAGCTCGTTATCGAATTTGTCAATCACGGCAATGCCTCTGAGTTTGAGGAATTTTCCTTTTTTGACCCCCTCCAGAACCGTCTCCACCTGATCGTTCCGCAGGAAGATCTTGACCATGATGGTATCCGTGAAGTCGGTGACGGCAAACATGAGAATGGTTTTCTCATTCCGGATCTCCCGGGTGTCCACGCTCTCCACACGGCCGCGGATTACTACTTCACCGATCTCCCCTTCGATATCCCGAATCTCCATCGCTGCTTCTTCCACGTCACGTCCATAGATCACATCCGGATTCTCCGAAGACTTCAGTGGTCTGCGATTCTCCCGCTGTCCATTGAAGGAATCCGCACCTTTCCTGCCCTTGTTGGGTTGTTTCTCCGGTGTCGTTCCTGCTACGGAGCCGCCGGAAGCCTTAGCGCCATCGGAAGTCCTGGAGCCACCCGGAATATCCGTGTCCGTTTTGATCTCCACGGAAGCCGGTACTGACCCATCCCGGTTTTGCTCCCCATGGTTCTCCCTGTCCTTGGTACCATCCTGCATCCTCTCACCGGCCGAACCGTTTCCTTCCTCCTGCTTCTCTTCCGTCTCCAAAAGACCGGCACGCAGCATAATCTCCCTGACATTCCGACGGATTCTCTCATCATCCTCATTGCCCCCATCCCGGACGGCAGATTCCCGGAATGCCACCTCCACCGTGGCATGCATCCCGCATCTTATGTTGAATATCTTATCCAGAACCATGAGCAGATCCGTTTCCTTAGATCTGTTAATCAGGGTATCCTCTACCGTAAACAGGACAAAATCAGTATCCACAAAAGAGACTTCCGCCCTGCGTAACATGTTAAAAATAACATGATCGTAATGGCGGCACTCTTCCAGGATACTGTCCTTATACGTCTCGAACAGTGTCTTCACATTGTACTGGGAAGACAAAACAAACCGTTCATATATTTTGACCTCAATATTCTGCCCTCCGAAGATACTCTTCCGGATTGCTTTCTCCGCTTCATAGATATCCTCTTTGGCAATCAGATTGTGACTCAATATGTAGATTCGGATCAGATCTTTTCTGGTTGTTGTTGTGATCTTGGTCACATCCACTTCCTCGAACAGATCCCGCAGATCCGATTTCATCTCCACCTGCGGAAAAACTTCAAAAAACGGTTTCTCCATGCTTATCTATTCACCTACACCTTCCAATTCATCAGTTCTTCACGCAGCGCCGCAAGCAATTGGTCTTCCGGAACCTTACGGATAATCTGACCGTGTCTGAACAGGAGACCTTCTCCGTTTCCTCCTGCGATGCCGATATCCGCTTCTCTTGCTTCCCCCGGACCGTTTACAGCACAGCCCATAACAGCGACCTTAATATCCAGCGGGAAATCCTCTGTCATTTTCTCAACCTTGTCTGCCAGTCCGATCAGATCGATCTTCGTCCTGCCGCAGGTCGGGCAGCTGACGACTTCGATACCACCTTTCCGGAGTCCCATGGTCCGCAGAATCATCTTCGCACTCTTAATCTCTTCCACCGGATCTCCGGTCAGTGAGACGCGGATCGTATCACCGATTCCCTGATACAGGATCACCCCAAGCCCCAGTGCCGACCGGATATTGCCGCTGTACACGGTTCCCGACTCGGTGATTCCCACATGAAGCGGATAATCCGTCTTTTCAGCCAACAGTTCATGCGCCCGGATACACATCAGTACATCCGACGACTTAATGCTGATCACCAGATTGTCATACGCCATGTCTTCGATCATATGAACCTTATCCAGCGCACTTTCCACGATCCCTTCCGCAGTGACACCATGATATTTCTCCACAAGTGCCTTCTCCAGAGACCCGGAATTCACCCCCACACGAATCGGAATTCCGTGGGCCTTTGCCGTATCCACCACTGCTTTGAGGCGATCCCCGCCTCCGATATTGCCCGGATTGATTCGGATCTTGTCTGCTCCGTTCTCTATGGCGGCAATCGCCATCTTATAATCGAAATGGATATCTGCCACCAGCGGAATGCCGATCTGGCGCTTAATCTCCCGCAACGCCTTGGCAGACGCCATATCCGGAACCGTGCAGCGAATAATCTCACAGCCCTGTTTCTCCAATCTGTGAATCTGCGCTACCGTTGCTGCCACATCATCCGTTCTCGTATTGGTCATGGACTGAATCAGCACGGGGTTGCCCCCGCCGATCACTCTGTCCCCGATTTTCACTACTCTGGTATGCTCACGATACATCTCATTATTTCCTCTCGTATGAAACCGCTCCGGTATTTTCCCTACCGGAATAAACGCGCAATATCGTTATAGAATACAAATACCATCAGAATCAACAGCAGGATCATACCGATCATATGAACCAGCCCTTCCTTCTCCGGTGGTACCGGTTTCCCCCTGACCAGCTCAATCAGCAGGAAAATCAGTCTTCCGCCATCCAGTGCCGGAATCGGCAGCAGATTCATAACCCCCAGATTCACAGACAGCAGAACCGCGAAATACAGCATATTGATCAACACGGCGCGTACGCCCGCCGGTTTGGATTCCTGATACACATCGTCCACCAGTTCCGCAACACCCACGGGTCCCGACAGATCCTTCAGCCCCGCTTTACCGGTAAACAGCATCCCCAGACTCTTATAGGTATATTTCAGAAGGTAACGCACCTCATAGAAGCTGTTCTTCATTACCTTCAACGGACTCCCGACCACAGGTGTCCCCGTTCCCGAAAATCCGATGTAATACCGGCCGTCCTCATAGACCGGAGTGATGGTGGTCTTATGTTTCACCCCGTCGCGCCGATAGACAATCGTAACGTCCTTCCCTTCCGTATTCAGGGCGGAAAACAGAGATACTTCATCGTAGAGATGCACCCGCTCCCCGTTGAGAGAGAGAATCTCATCCCCGGCCTGCAGTCCAGCTTCCTCTGCCGGATATCCTTCCAGCACATTGCCGATGACCGGAGGCGTGCTTCCCACATTGCCGACAATAATCAGTGAGAATACATATGCCAGTAGGAAATTGAACAGCGGTCCCGCAACAACCGTGGCGATTCTGGCGCCCACCTTTGCCTTGTGGAATGCTCCCTTCTGTTCTTCATCGGGAACGCAATCCCCCGGAAGCCCATCGGGCTCCTCCTTCGGCTTATCCTTATCATAGATTCCGTCCTGTCCCTCGAAAATACATGCTCCGCCGATCGGCAGCAGTCTCAGACAATATCTGGTGTCCCCCTTCTGAAAAGAGAACAGCTTCGGCCCCATACCGATGGCAAATTCCACCACATGAATCCCATTGGCTTTGGCAAGCAGAAAATGACCGAACTCATGCACCACCACCACAACTCCGAAAATCAGAATAAAAAAAAGAATCGACATGATCTATCCTCACCATCTGTCACTTACATTTACTATTGTATACCGAACGGCTGGCAATATATTCATAAACAGCCTGTTCCAACTCAAGAATCCTGTCAATCCCCGGATTCTGTTCATTCTGAAAATGATCCATGCACGCACCGATCAAATCCGTAATCCCCGTAAAGGACAGTTTCTCCTCCAGGAAAAGCGCAACTGCCTTCTCATTGGCGGCATTGAACACAGTAGGCATCAATCCGCCCTCCCTCGCTGCCCGGTAGGCTAACTTCAAGCCGTGAAACGCCTCCGGATCCGGTTTTTCAAAGGTCATCTGTGACAGGGCGGCAAAATCGACCCGTTTGCACTTCATCGGTCTTCGATCCGGATAAAACAGGGCGTACTGAATCGGCAGCCGCATATCCGGCATTCCAAGCTGCGCCATGATTCCTCCATCCTCGTATTCCACCATAGAGTGGATAATACTCTGGGGATGTACCACAACCTCAATCTGATCGATGGAAGCATCGAACAGCCATCCGGCCTCCATGACCTCCAAGCCTTTGTTCACCATGGTAGCAGAATCAATGGTTATTTTCTTCCCCATCGCCCAGTTCGGATGTTTCAATGCCATCATTGGGGTTACATCCTTCATCCGCTCTCTGCTCCATCCCCGGAAAGGTCCTCCCGACGCCGTCAGCAGAATCTTCGTCATCCTGTTCCGGTTCTCTCCATGCAGGGACTGGAAAATCGCACTGTGCTCGCTGTCCACGGGCAAAATGGGAACCTCATATTCCTTGGCAAGCGGCATAATAATGTGTCCTGCCGTTACCAGGGTTTCCTTGTTGGCAAGGGCAATGGTTTTATGACTCTGAATCGCCGCAATCGTGGGCTGAATCCCGATCATCCCCACCACTGCCGTAATCACCGTGTCTGCCTCATCCAGCGTTGCTGCCGCAATCAGCCCATCCATTCCGGATTCCACGATAACCGGAAGATCCCGCACCCGCTCCCGCAGTTCCCGGGCGGCATCCTCCTCATACAGAACAGCCAGCTTCGGTCTGAACTCCCGGATCTGTTTCTCCAACAGTTCCGCATTCCGGTTCGCAGCAAGCGCCACAACCTTCAGATCCGCATTGTCCCGGACAATATCCAGGGACTGGGTTCCGATTGAACCGGTGGAACCCAATATACTCAAATGTCTCATTCCGACATTCTCCTTCCGTCATCCTAATCTCCTGTGGAAACGGGTGCGAAACCAGAATCGCCCGCGGCAACAGCCGTCTCGGCATCCCCCGGTACCCCTTCTCCTACAGCAGGTAGTAGCACAGATAATAGATAATCGGTGCCGTAAAGATCACCGAATCGAACCGATCCATGACTCCGCCATGCCCCGGAATGATTCTCCCGTAATCCTTGATCTCGTGGTTGCGCTTAATGGCAGAGGCTGCCAGATCACCGATCTGGGAGATCACAGACCCCACTACTCCCATGATAACCAGAATCCAGATCAGATTCGGTGTATCAATGATCTTCTGCAGGCAGAAATAACCATACCCGGCGGCCACCAGTGCAGACCCCGCAATTCCTCCCAGCGATCCTTCGATTGATTTTTTTGGGCTTAATTTCGGCAGATACTTGTGTTTGCCGATGGATACACCCACCAGATAGGCAAAGGTATCCGAGATCCAGGAGCATACAAACACAAGCCAGATCAGGTAGATTCCATGCGGCAGTTCGCGGATCAGGAACATATAGGACAGCATAATCGGGCAATACAGGATGGAAAAGCCCAGACTCATCATCTGTCCCGCGCTGTACTTCGGAAATGTAAACACATACATCATCATGATCAGCGTCAATGTCACAATCACGCTCATCATCATCATGGAAGTTTCGCCGGTGAAATACATCGCACAATAGTATCCGATGATGCCCGCATAACCTGCCAGTTCCAGCAGATTGATCTTCTTTCCTTTCTCATGGACACCGGTTGCCTTGGATAGTTCATAGAAACCGGTCAGTCCGACCAGACATACGGTAAGCGCCAATACCCAGTCTCCGACAAATATTGTTCCGAATGCGATTGCCGTCAATACAGCTCCGCTCACAATTCTGATCAGCATAATTCCTCTACTCCTTCTCTTCTACCTTGCCAAACCGTCTGTCTCTCCCGTTATATGCGTAGATCGCCTGCTCCAGATCTTTCTTCGTAAAATCCGGCCATAGCACGTCTGCGAAATAGAACTCACTGTATGCCACCTGCCACAGCAGGAAATTCGATAACCGGAGTTCACCGCTTGGTCTGATCAGTAGATCCGGATCCGGTATGTCTGCGGTATCCAGATATCCGGTGACGGTTGTCTCCGTAATATCTTCCGCCTTCAACCGACCGGCTGCCACGTCAGCGGCCATTGCCCGGGTCGCCCGAACCAGTTCATCCCTTCCTCCGTAATTCAGCGCGATCTGGAAATTCAGTCCCTGATTCTCCTTCGTTCCTTCTTCCAATTCCTGTATGCTCTTCTGTACGGCAGCGTCCAGTTTGCTTCTGTCGCCGATCACCCGTACCCGCATGTCATCCTTATTGGCTCTTTTCAAACAATTCTTCAGATAGGAATGGAGCAGTTTCATCAATGCATCCACTTCCTCCCCGGGGCGGTTCCAGTTCTCTGTACTGAACGCATACATGGTAATGTATTTTACCCCCAGTTCGTCTGCCGCACGACAGATCTTCTCCACATTCTTGGCTCCCTGTACATGCCCCATATTTCTGGGAAGTCCTCTTTTCTTCGCCCAGCGGCCGTTACCGTCCAGGATAATAGCCACATGTTTTGGAATCTTCAAACCGTCCTGCATCCGGATGCTCCCTTCACATTGTCACAAAAGGCAGACAGGTAAACCGTCTGCCTCCTATAATCATTCTACGACAGACTACACTGTCATGATCTCTTTGGATTTCTCCTCCACAAGCTTATCAACCTCTTTGATGTACTTGTCCGTCATCTTCTGAAGTTCGTCCTCCAGTGTCTTGATCTCGTCTTCAGAGACCTCTTCCTTGCCAAGCTTCTTAAAGGCATCATTGCCGTCACGTCTGATATTGCGGATTGCAACCTTGGCATCTTCACCCTTTTTCTTAATATCCTTGGCCAGTTCCTTACGTCTGTCCTCGGTCAATTCCGGGAAAACCAGCCGAATCACCGATCCGTCGTTATTGGGTGTAATACCGATATCAGATGCCATGATCGCTTTCTCAATCTCTTTGATCAGACTCTTCTCCCAGGGTGCGATCTGGATCATTCTCGGCTCCGGAACAGAGATATTCCCCACCTGCTGAATCGGTGTAGGAGTTCCGTAATATTCCACCTTCAGTTTATCCAGAATGTGCGGATTGGCACGTCCCGCACGAATTGTCAAATAATCTGCGGCAAGATGTTCCACCGCTTTCTGCATTTTGTCATCGTAAGCTGTCAGTCTAGCGTCCATCGTTATTTACCCTCCGTTGTTACTATCGTTCCGTTGATTCTGCCGTTTACAACCGCATTCACAATACTGTTTTCCTCATTCAGCAGGAATACCACCATCGGCATCTTATTTTCCTTCGCCAGTATGGAAGCCGTCATGTCCACTACCTGAAGATTCTTCTCAATCACTTCATCGATGGATACGGTATCATATTTCTTTGCATTGGGATTGATTCTGGGATCGGAATCATAGACCCCGTCAATCGCCTTGGCCAGATAGATTCCGTCTGCATCCACCTCAATGGAACGCAACACCACACCTGTGTCGGTGGAGAAATACGGGTGCCCGGTTCCTCCGGCAAAAAATACCACACTGCCCTGCTCAAAATACTTCACTGCCCGGTCCTTGCTGAACAGTTTGGTAAACGAGCCGCATTCAAAGGGGGTCAGAATCTCCGTTTTCATTCCTACGGAACGGAAAATCTCGGATACATAAATACAATTCATAATGGTTGCCAGCATACCGATCTGATCCGCCTTCGGTCTGTCAATATGTTCACTGGTTCTGCCTCGCCAGAAATTACCGCCTCCGATCACGATACCAACCTGAATCCGGTTGTCCACTACCTGTTTCACCTGAAGTGCAACCTCACGTACGGTGGCTTCGTCAAATCCTGTTTTCTTCTCTCCGGCCAATGCTTCGCCGCTTAACTTCAGCATGATTCTCTTCATGATCTCTGCCCTCGCTCTATGTTCTTGTCTGTCCTCTGTCCGTTCTCTTCTCCCGCCGATTACTTGTAGTCATTGAAGAATGCGGTCGGGTTCACATCGGCATAGCACTGGGAACACATACCCTCAATCACAGCTCCGTTATTGATCTGGACGGACTTGGATTTGATATTTCCCATTACGATTGCCGAAGAATCCAGAATCACAGGACCCTTCACATCAATATCACCCTTTACCGCACCGGCAATCACCGCACTGGTGGCTGATATATCACCGATAATCACGGTACTCTGTCCAACCTTGATGCTTCCAGAAGAATGCACCTCACCGACGATTTTCGCAGAATCCGCGAAAATCTCAGCCGCCTTGGAGTCTCCCTGAATGTTGCCGGAAATATTCAATTTCCCCAGAATATCCACATTTCCGATCACGGTTCCGATAATCTCCAGAGAACCCTGTGACTGAATATCACCGCTGATTGTCATACCAGCTGTGATAACGGCTGTCTCGTCCAGCACTTCCTGATCTGCATAATCGCTCATAAATCGTTCTCCCTTTGCCTGCTTTTTCTCTTTTACAGGTTCTTCTCTCACAACAGGGGTCGGTTCCTGCACTGTTTCTTCTGTCTCGGGTGCTGTCTCACTCTCGATTACATCATCCGGTTCTTCTCCGATGACAGCTTCCGCACTGTTCTTCTCTTCCGGAAGCATCTCATCCACCGCCTTGGAAATATCCTCTTTCAAATCCTGAAAAAAGCCCATCTTCTCTCCTCCGTTATTTCAGTGTCCTATGTTGTATCGGCACAGAATCTTCCGTGATCGGCAGGATCACCGTGTTCTCCAGTGCCAGTATCGATTCAATGATTTTCGGAAGCGCATCCACAGTAGACCGTTTCGACTGCGCATCATGCATCAGAATCATACACTCATCATACCGCTCCAGATTCCGGAGCACATTGTCTGTAACCTCGTCCTGTGTCAATACGGGACCCGATGCATCACCGCTGGATATATTCCAGTCATAATACTGAATTCCTCTGTCCTGCAGGTATTGCAGATATGGCCGAATTGAATTCCTGCAGTACGCATTGCTGCTCCCCCCGGGGAACCGATACACATTCGTCAGCACGCCCGTCTTCTCGTACAGATAGTTCTGAATCGCCGTAACGTCCTGCATGAACGCATCCAGATCCGCATAGATCTCCTTGTACACATGGGTGTAGGAATGCATTCCAAGCGTATGTCCTTCTTCCACAATTCGCTTATACTGTGCATCAAAGCCTTCCTTGGGAAGGACGAAAAAAGTAGCCTTAATCTCGTATTGTGCCAAAATATCCAGAATGTCGTCCGTATAAATACTGGGGCCGTCATCAAAGGTCAGATAGACATGCCGGACTCCGGTCTCATTCACTCCTGTACCGCAGCTCCCATCGGGGATCTCTCCTGCAGTTTCTCCTGTACGCTCCGGCAACTCCTCCTGCACAGCCTCTGTCTGCACGGAATCCTCTCCGGGCGCATCCGTCCCCTCCGGGACAGCCGATACCGGTACTGTTTCCGACTGGTGTTCCGCACCGTCCGGTTTGGCACTGATTATACCCGCAATTTCTCTGTCTACGTTCTCTCCGGTGCTCTGCCCAAGCTGCTCTGTCAGGCAGTCTACTCTTTGTTCCATGCGTTTCATCTGAACGAACAAAACCGTACACAGAATCACCGGCAGGAGCATCCATACAAGAACACATGTTATGATGATCTTCTTCAGCCTGTTTATGCGCTTTCTTCTCGCATCGGAAATCGGTCTGTTCACATCTGTATCAGACATAAGAACATCCATCCTCTCCAGTCACTCTCAATCTATGCTATTGTATCATACAAGAGCCGTTGATATCAAGAGAGAATCCTAACGGCTTCCCCCTATCGGAATCGTGGCAGTTCCCCGAACCGCCCGGCGGCCGCATCAGTACACATATGCTTCGCAGATCCCCAATGTCACTTTGTCCTCGCCGATCTGCGCCACCGTGATGGTATCTCCAGCCTTTGGCACCATCCCCGACAGTTTCAGGGTGTTGGCGTCAATATATTCCGTACTCTGATTCTCTCCATTACAGCGAATCACGCTGTACGAATTAAAGTTTCTCCCGTGAACATAGATCGTTCCGTCTTCCTCCACAGATACGCCGCTGATGCTGACCTGTCTGCCATCCGGTCCCATCTGCAGGTCGCTGGCGATATATGGATTCTTCCCTCCGTATACCTCCCGTTCCCCATACAGCATATCATACTGCAACAACTCCAGCTGATCCAGATAGGCATCATCATTCACCGAATTCTGGTGGAATTTGTTCAGAATTCCATAGGATATTCCCAGTTTTCCCAGCACATGACTGGTCAGCTGATATGCCTCCACATCTCTGTGGGTAACCTCCATCTTAAAATTACTCCAGATTACATATTCGGTGGCCGTCAGTCTCCCGTTTGTAATATCCTCGTTTTCCAGCCCCAGTCCCGGCAGATGGTCTCCGAACAGTACCAGAACAATCGGTTCATGAAACCCATTCAGTGCATCCACCAGTTCTCCGATAAACTGATCCACTTCATTCAACTGGTTGATGTAGTACGACCAGGCATTTTCTTTTGACTGATTCCGATACCGCAGGAAAATCGGTTGCGGCTCCCCCAGCCGCCCGGACGGATACTCTCCGTGTGCCTGTACGGAGATGGTATAGATATAATCCCTTTCTTCTGTGGATTTCAATGTATCCAGAATCTCTCCCGTCAGAATACTGTCTTTCAGAAACCCATTCACATTGCGTTCATATTCCCCCATGTATTCCATGGGGGTAAATGTATCGAATCCAAGCTGCGAGAACACAATATGCCGGTCATAAAACGTTCCGTCATTATTATGAATTGCATGCGTCGCATAGCCAAGATCAGACAGATCATAGGCTGCGCTCTCACAGGTTGTTGATTTCAAAATCGTTTTGTAGGGATATTCTCCCGGTCCGAAGAAATCCATATTCATCCCGGTAATCACCTCAAACTCTGTATTGGCGGTACCGGCGCCGACGCTGGGAACGAACAGGAACCCGGAAGAACATGTCTCCTTCAGCGCATGAAAATTCGGAATCGGATCCGCAGACAATTCCAATCCCTTCACCCTGCCCACATCAAAGAACGACTCCAGCTGTACGAAAATAATATTGGCATTCCCTTCCAGAATGATATGCTCGTGATCAATCACATCACACTGATCGCCCGAATGCGTTGTATCCGTCATATCCGGAATACCGGTATTGGGATGATCTGTGCGTTCCTCCTGCAATGCCTCGTTTACTTTCTCTTCAATAATCGCATCCACTGCCTCCGCAGAATAATTCTCCGGTTTCGCCATACCCAGATTGAAAATACTCTCGGCAAAACAATATACGAACCCATAGGACTGATATGCCTGGGCAAGATTGCTGTAATTTCTGGAGGATACCCCGATTTTGATCAGGAACCGGTCCATTCCGGACAAACAGAATACCGATGCAGCCGCAATCAGGAAGACAGGAATTCTGTACATCTTGCCGGTATACTTCGGCAGCCTTAATCCGAAGAAAATACAAACGCCCAGAACCGCAACGATAGCCACTCCGATCAGAATCAGGTGAAACCAGTTCAGATACAGATCAATAATGGTCATACAGTTTTTAATCAGGGTAAAATCGATTGCCGCAAAGGGCGTGGTTCTGAAACAAAGCAATATTCCATCTGCAATTGCCAGTCCCATCAGAATGACAGTGGCAACACTTGCATAGAGAACCCTGTGCCGGAAAAGTGCACCAACTCCCAGTATCAGAAACAGAATCGCCACATTGAAAATAAACATAATCGGATTCCGGAACATATAAGGAAAGGGCTTCCACAGAGATTTCCGACAGGCAACCTCCATGCAATAATCCAACAAAAAGGAACCGATCATTACACTGAATAGGTAGTGATTGTTAAACCGTACCAGCATTTGATGCAGTTTTTCTCTCCAAACAGGTTTCTTTCCGGTTTCTGTTTCCGTTTCCTCGAATTGTATTTTCTGTTCTGTATTCTCATCCATCCGTTTTTTCATCATTGTTATTCCTTCTCATTTACGACAAATCTGTTCCTACAGCAGCGGACTCCAGATCTTCATCACCCGGCCCAGCGCCCTCTGGTGTGCAGGTATTTTCTTATAATCCCCGGGCTCAACATGCTGCGATACCGCAATCGTATCCTGGAAATCCTTCTCCAGTTCATCGATGATCGGATCGTGATACACATAAACAGCGCATTCAAAGTGATGATACAGACTTCTATAATCCAGATTGATGGTTCCGACCACGCCGCACTCCCCATCCGCCACAAACATCTTGGCATGAATGAATCCGGGAGTATACTCGTAGATATGAATGCCCGCGGCCACCAGTACCGGATACTCCGTTCTGGCAATATACCATGCCATCTTCTTATCCGGAATATGGGGGATGATCAAGGACACGTCAACGCCGCGCTGGGCAGCAAAAATCAGTGCATCCCGCATATCGTTGTCAATTACCAGATACGGTGTCATGATATGGACATATCGCTTCGCCTTGTTGATTATATCCAGGTAAACATATTCTGCAATATCCTTCCCGTTGGTGGCATCATCACCATAGGGAATCACATATCCCTTTTCCCCCTCCACCGGTTCCGTCACCTTGTTCAGATAAACAGAATAGTCCTCGCTTGTCTTTCTCTCCTCGTTCCAGATCTGCAGGAAAAGAACAGTCAATGTATCCACCGCATCCCCCGTCACCTTGATTCCCACATCTTTCCAGCGGCCGAACAGCGTTTTCCGGTTCACATACTCATCCGACAGATTGATTCCGCCGGTAAAGCCGACCTTTCCGTCAATAACGACAATTTTCCTGTGATCCCGGTTATTCTGTTTGGTGGACAGCAACGGAATGATGGGCGCATATACAACCGCCTTGATTCCCATCTTCTCCAATTTGGAACGATAGTTGTATGGCAGGTGCTGTACCATATTACTTCCATCATACAACACACGGACTTCTACTCCTTCATCCACTTTCTGGAGAAGGACATCCAGGACAGAATCCCACATCGCACCGGATTCGATGATGAAATACTCCAGAAAGATGAATTTCTCTGCCTTTTTCAGTTCGATCAACAGATCCTCCCACTTGCTCTCCCCGGAAGGATAGTATTTCGTCACCGTATTGTGGTAGGTCGGATAATTGTCATTACATTCCAGGAAATGGGACATCTGGCGGATATTCACATCCTCCTGCAGCAACGCTTCTCGCGTCTCCGGCTTGGTTGCAAGATACCCCCTGCTCTCCGCTTTCACTCTTCGGATTCCTTTTTTCAGTCCCGCCGATCCGGGATTCACCAGCACAAAAATATAGATTGCCACACCCACAATCGGCACAACACTCATCAATAGAATCCAGACCAGTTTGAACTCCGGCTTAATCTTACAGTTGACCATATATACGATGCACGCAAAACTCATGACATACGATCCCGCCATGATATAGACAGAATAACTGCTCAAATACAACAGAGCCGCAATCAGAAACCATATCTGGGCACATACCATGGTCAGGAAAATAATATTCCGGCTGAAGAAAACTTTTGCGAAAAAACTTTTTCCGCGCATTTTCACTTTTTCCCGCACTCTGGTTGTTGTTTTTTCTTCCATTTTCTTCCTCCTCTGCCAAAATCCATTTTATTATACTATATTTTGATCCCTTTGAAAATGGAACAATCTCTTCAATTATTGTTCTTTATGGTAATCTCACAATCGTCGCTTCATGGTTCACGGCAGGAAGCACCTTCTCCATCAAGTCCTGCACGCTAAACCGAACCGATGATGTATTGATGCACGGATGGCACCCGATGAACCGACAGTCCAGCAGATCCTCATCGATCAACAGTTTCACCCGGTTCTCCGTATCGTTCATCAATCCAAGGACACTTAAGGAGCCCGGCGTAATGTCCAGAAACCGCTCCATATATTCCGCCTTCGCAAAAGATAATCTGGCTGACCCGATTTGGGCGGACAGATCCTTGGTCATAAATTTCTTATCCCCCACAATCAACAGCAGATAGAACATGGTTTCCTGGCGGTTGCACAGCAGCAGATTCTTGCACATCAACACCCCCAGAACACGGTCTATCCCGGCACAGGCCTCCATGGTCATGGCAGCCTCATGGTCTACTCTGTCATATTCTATCTGAAGGGAGTCCAGAAAATCATAGCATCTGATCTCCTTTGCCAGTCTTCCGGCTCCATCCGCCGGTCTTCCATGCATGCATTCCATACCGTTCCTCATTCCATCATCACTTTGCGTCCAAGGCATATTTTCCCAAGCATAGAGCATTGTAGCACAAACAAAAACCCCTTGCAAATGCAATCTGTAACATGCTATCTGCAAGGGGAAAAACGACATATTTGTATGGATTACATACCCATCTGTTTTGCAACTTCTTCTGCGAAGTTCTCTTCCTTCTTCTCGATACCTTCACCGGTAGCGAAACGAACGAAGTCTGCAATCTTAAGGGCTTTGTCTACAGACTCAAGGTATTTTCCAACAGTCTGCTTACCATCTTCAGCCTTCACATAGGTCTGCTCAAGAAGGCAGATCTCGTTAACCTGCTTGGAAACACGTCCCTCAACAAGACCACCAAAGATCTTGTTTGCAACGATCGTCTCCTTGTCAGCCATAGCAAGTTCAACAAGTGCAGCCTTTGCGGCATCGGAAAGGAAGTTAAACAAGTACTTGTTATTCTTCTGCTCCTCATATGCAGCAACATCCTCTGCGCTCCACAAATTGCCGGTAAGGGCTTTCTGAATAAGATCGTTGAGAATCGGCTTCGGAAGAGTTGCCGGATCGTTTAACGCGCTCTCAATCGTAATCTCTTTCATCTTTGCAAGAGTAGCCTCAGCGATATCTGCTCTGCTGATATACTCAGGATTCATCGCTGCAATCTGCATTGCCACGTTTGTAAGTGCTTCCTTCACAGCGTCTGAAGCCTCCACTCCGTTTGCTGCTACCAGAACACCGATACGACCTTCGCCGTGAACATATGTGGCAATCACATCGCCGGAAAGCTTCGCAAACCGTCTGATCTTTAAATTCTCACCGATTACTGCGATCTGTCCAACCAGCTCGTCGTTAACAGTCTTTGTGGCATCTGCATTCCACTTCTCAGCAAGTAATGCATCCACGTCAGCTGCATCAGAACCAAGAACCTGCTCTGCAACAGCATCTACGAAGGTACGGAACTTCTCGTTTTTCGCAACGAAGTCTGTTTCTGAGTTTACCTCAACAACAGCTGCGGTCTTGCCATCCTTCGTAATAACACGGCAGATACCTTCTGCTGCAACGCGGGTTGCCTTTTTCTCTGCCTTGATCGCACCGCTCTTCTTCAAGAATTCAACGGCTGCGTCCATATTTCCATCGGTTTCGGTGAGTGCTTTCTTACACTCCATCATGCCGGCACCGGTCAACTCACGTAACTCTTTTACCATTCCTGCTGTAATAGCCATCTCTTACTCCTCCACTGCAGCATCGGCTGTTTCTTCCACAACCTCTTCGCCATCATTCTCTGTATAGATCTCGCCCTGGTTTGCCTCGATGACTGCATCTGCCATCTTTGCCACGATCAGTTTAACGGCTCTGATTGCATCATCATTACCCGGGATCACGTAATCCAGTTCATCCGGATCACAGTTTGTATCTGCAATACCGATCAGTGTAATGCCCAGTGCATGTGCTTCCTGTACACAGATCTTCTCTTTCTTCGGGTCAACTACGAAAATCGCATCGGGAGTTCTGGTCATATCCTTGATACCGCCAAGGTTCTTCTCTAACTTCTCCCACTCTTTCTTCAGCTGTGCAACTTCCTTCTTCGGAAGAACATCAAAGGTTCCGTCCTGGCTCATTGTCTCGATTGCTTTCAGTCTTGCAATACGGGTACGGACTGTCTTGAAGTTTGTCAGCATACCGCCGAGCCATCTCTCGTTTACATAATACATACCGCAACGCTCTGCTTCTGTTTTCACAGCGTCCTGCGCCTGCTTTTTGGTACCTACGAACAGGATCGTACCACCCTGCTGTGCAATCTCGGAAACTGCCTTGTACGCCTCATCAACCTTGCCTACAGACTTCTGTAAGTCGATGATGTGGATACCGTTTCTCTCTGTGAAGATGTACTGACCCATCTTAGGGTTCCATCTTCTTGTCTGATGTCCGAAATGAACACCTGCTTCCAATAACTGCTTCATTGAAATAACGCTCATGTCTAAACCTCCGTTTGTTTGATGTGGAACAGTGTCCCTGTCCATTGCGTCCGCATATTTCCAACCGGAACCCATAAGCGAAGATCCCGATATTGCAACCACCGTCCGGTGAATCCAACGGTAACTCTTTCCGAATCATTCCCGTCTGATCGTCCTTCCACGGCAACGGCTGCAGACCCATATGCGTGTTTTTTAGTCACAACATGACGATGATAGCACAAAAGAGCCTCCTTTGCAAGTATTCTTTTGCAAAAAAGCATCTGAAAATGCATTGATCACCCGCTTCCAGACGGCACTAATATGCCATTCTGTATATCGCCAGCATATCATCGTATCCCAGCTTCCGATCCCCGTCAAGAACCCTGGTCCGATTCCGGGAGCATGCCAGTGCAAGTGCTTCCAGATCGGATTCCCCGACCCCCAGTTCCCGCAGACTTGTGGGCATCCCGATCTCCCGATAATACTGCTCCTGCATGCGGATTGCTTCCAGAACAGCCTGTTCTTCCTGTTCCGGACAAACCGTAACGTTCCAGACCCTGCTCGCATACCGGATCCATCTGGGCAGATTAGAGGAATAAACATATCTCGCCCAGCTGCACCATAGCGCGGCCAGTCCCGCCCCGTGCGTCACCCGCGGATACCTTCCGGAGATCTCATGCTCCAGCTGATGTACGACCAGCAGGTAACTGCGCCCGCATTGGGTCAGCCCATTGTGGGACAGGGAGGACGCCCACATCATATTGGCTCTTGCAGCATAATTCTCCGGCTCGGCAATACATTTCTTACCGGAGTCCAGTGCGATACGGATCACAGCCTCCGCAATGGCGTCCGTCAGATCCGTATCCGCCCCGGGACAAAAATACCGTTCTATGGTGTGCATGGCAATATCTACCGCTCCGCAGGCGGTCTGATACGCATCCACGGAAAATGTCAGCTCCGGATTCTCAATCGCAAAATCCATGCGGTTGCAGGCACATCCGTATCCCATCTTCTCGTCGGTTTCCTCATTGGTAATCACACAGGAATTGGACATTTCCGAACCCGCAGCGGCAATGGTCAGTATGGCTCCTTTGTGCAGAGTTCGTTCCGGCACTGCTTTTTTGGTTGAAAAATCCCATACGTCCACATCCGGGTTCGCGGCTCCGTTCGCAATATCCTTGGCGGAATCCAGGACCGAACCGCCTCCGACCGCAAGCACAAAATCCACCTGTTCCCGCAGGCACAATCTGATTCCTTCCCGGACCAGGGACAGTCCGGGATTGGCCACCACCCCGCCCAGTTCCACATAAGGGATCTGTTCCTGCTCCAATGCGTTTCTCACCCGATCCAGCAGACCGCTTTTCTGAGCGGACTGTCCACCGTAGTGGATCAGTACTTTATGCGGCTTATACTCCGCCACCAATCTTCCGACCTTTTCTTCCTCTCCTTTTCCGAAATATACTCTGGTAGGTGTTTCATACACAAAATTGTCCATACCGTATCCTTTCTGCCCGCTGTCTGATCTGCTCACTGCCTGATCTGC
>JAEDCX010000099.1 GCA_016293925.1 Lachnospiraceae bacterium
CCACGTATCCAGCTTGGAAGGCTGGTGTTCTACCATTGAACTACACCCGCATAAAGATACACCGGAAAGTCGGGGTGACAGGATTCGAACCTGCGACCTCCTGGTCCCAAACCAGGCGCTCTAGCCAAGCTGAGCCACACCCCGATCGGGTCATCCATGTCATCTCTATCCGTGACACGAACCTTATTATATCTTACGGACTATTGGTTGTCAATAATTTTTTGTTGATTTTTTACCCCACATCCAGACACCGCATATACGTGCTTTTCTAGAGATATTGAATCTCATAATGGGGAACGCCGTTCTGATCAATCTCCATCACGATATAGCTGGGTCTCCTGCCCTCCTGACGGGGATATGTAAGACTTCCCGGATTCAACGCGACCACCGACAGGTCCGTATCCTCCTCGATCAGCGGTCTGTGTGTATGTCCGAAGCATACGATATCCGCCCCTCTGTCGGCAGCTGCTTTTTTGATTATATCGGTATCCGCATTCACATAGTAGCGATGTCCGTGATTCACCCAGAAATTCAGACCGGCATACCGGAATTCCAGATCTTTGGGCAACGGAGAGAAAAAATCATTATTTCCTTGAACGATGCGCAACGGACAGCCTGCCATTCCTGCCAGCTCATCCTCATATCCTTCCGCATCTCCGCAGTGTATGATCATATCCACAGGAGATACCCGCTCCAGCGCCCGGTAGAAATTATGACTCTGACGATGTGTATCACTCACGATCAGTACTCTCATACAGTGATTTTCTCCTCAATAACGGCTTTCATGGCGCGAAGTGCCTTGCCTCTGTGACTCTCCTCATTCTTAACGTCCGGCGGCAGAGCTGCTGTGGAACACCCGTATTTCGGCAGTATGAAAATCGGATCATACCCGAAGCCGTTGCTGCCTTCCTCCTCATATCCGATACGGCCCTCCATGGTGGCACGTTTCACCACACTCTCTCCATCAGGGAAAACGGCCGCGATAGCGCACACGAATCTGGCGGTTCTCTGTTCCATAGGAACTCCCTCCAGCCGGCTGATGATATTGGCATTCTTAATCCGGTAGGAAGTATCTTCTCCCATATATCTGGCAGAATAGATCCCCGGTTCTTTGTTCAGGTAATCCACCTCCAGCCCGGAGTCGTCTGCAAGAACAATTGCCTTCATCCCCCGTTCTGCCGCAGCAGCCGCAACCGCGGCGGCTTTGATTCCGGCGTTCTCTTCAAACGTCGTTCCGTCCTCACATATCTCGATCTCAATTCCTGCCTCCTTCATGGACAGAATCTCCACATTCATTCCTTCCATGATCATGCGGATCTCCCGCATCTTACCGGCATTGCCTGTGGCAAAGATAATCGTTGTCTTCATCGTTCCTCCATTGCCCTCTGGGCGTCGCAGATAGTCTGGTAGATTCCCTCCGCGATTCTCTGCTGGTATTCTTCCTGCATCAACAGACCTGCTTCTGCTGCATTGGACAAATGTCCCACTTCCAGTTCTATGGCAGGAACCTGCGCGTCATACACCAGTGGCCGCATGGCATCCGCAGGATAGATTCCGTTGGCTCTGCCATACACTGCACCCGCAACATTCCGTGCCATCATATCAGCCAGCTGCACGGACGGCAGCGCATTGGTAAAGTAAGTTCCATTATAATAAACATTCACACCGAACATCTCCGGATCCTCTGATATGGCGGTATGTATACTGATCAGAATATCCGCATCCGTACTCTTCACCAGCCGTAGACGATCTTCATCCGTCAATTCCACATCGGACAGTCTTGTAAAATACAGCCCGATGGATGCTTCTCCCACAATATCATGCAGTTTCTCCGCGATCTTCAGGATGATCTTTTTCTCACTGACACCGTTTCCGCTGTCACCCGCATCACTGCTGCCATGCCCCACATCCACCAGCACGATAAAATCATAGATTTCTCTTGGTCTGTACAGTTTGATCCGAAGATTCCCGTTCTCCTTGCTGATCCTGCATTCGTAGGTACTGTCAAAGCGGAACATCAGCTGGGTGATTCCGTTCTCATATCCGATTCGACAGCCCGTCACGCGGGACTGGTCTGCACTGATTCGTTGTGCATTGAAATAGTTTTCGTCCAGTCCGTCAATGTAGACACGCACATTCCGGTTCACCGAATCCGTAACCATCGATATGTTCTCCTCGGTGATCCCGTCATGAATCGGAATCAGAATCCCATCCTCCTGACGTCTGATAATATTCAGTTCTGTCATATTCTCCAGCGACATATTGCGTATCTGTTCCGCCAGCGTCGCATCCGTTTCTTCCAGCGTTCCTCCGGATGCATACACATATGTCCTGTTTTTCATATATAGGAGCATCAAGGCAATCGCCGTTACCGTAAAAAAAGCACAGCTCACAGCCAGACGTCTCATGATACGTTCCTTCATCATCTGTTCATCCCTGGATCCGATTGCCTTTTCGGTGGCTTCTCTCCCATATACTGGTAGAGATAGGTTTTCATCATTCCATTATAGATCTTGCGGTTTCTGGTCGCTTTCATTCCCAGATCCCGCTCCGTGTTCTCATAGGAAGAAATCAGGAACATGGACCAGGAATCCAATGCCCGGTACCGTTCCCCGATTGTCCGGTACAGCGGTTCGATGGAGGCCTTATCCTCCAGCCGTTCTCCGTAAGGCGGATTGGTTATGATGAAGCCATATTTCTTACTGTGGCTCAGCTGTGAAACAGGCCTTGTCTGGAAATGAATCAGCTTGTCCACACCGGCAAGCCGTGCATTCTCCCTGGCAATCACCACCATCTCATCACTGATATCATAGCCCTGAATGTCCGGCCTTACGCTTCCGTCCACAAGATCTCTTGCTTCATCGAAGCTGTCTTTCCACAGTCTGGCATCAATCAGATTCGACCATGTGTCCGCGAGAAAATCCCGGTTCATCCCCGGTGCCATATTGGCTGCCTTCATCGCGGCTTCAATCGGTATCGTACCGCTTCCGCAGAACGGATCCACCAGAATCCTGTCTGCATTCCATGGGGACAGATCAATGATGGCTGCCGCCAGATTCTCTGCAATGGGTGCCTTGGCCGTCAGCCTGCGGTATCCTCTTTTGTGAAGGGAAACACCGGAGGTGTCCAGTCCCACTGTCACCTCATCCTTCATCAGGGTGACTCTGACCGGATAGGATTCTCCGTCTTCCGCAAACCAATTCCTGTGATAGACCTGCTTCATACGCTCTACCATTGCTTTTTTCATAATCGACTGTATATCGGAAGGACTGAATAGTCTGCTCTTGATACTGGCGGCTTTGGTTACCCAGAATTTGCCGTCCGCCGGAATATAATCTTCCCAGGGCAGTGCTTTGGTTCCTTCAAATAATTCGTCATAGGTCTCTGCATGGAACGATCCCACCTTGATCAGTATTCTCTCCGGCGTACGCAGGAAAATATTCGCTCTGCAGACTGCTTCTTCATCCCCGAAGAATGTGACACGTCCATCCTCAACGGATGCAATATCGTATCCCAGGTCATAGATTTCGTTTTTCAATACTGCCTCCAGACCGAAATGGCATGGGGCGATCAACTCTAATTTTTTCATATGTATATCTTAATTCCCGATGGGTTTTCTGTCAAACAGATTCACAACATAACGGATCCGGCAGATCATCTCTGCCGGATCCCGTCGCGCAATCAATCACAATTCTGGCTGCTTCCTGCTTTATCGGTTGCTTTACCGGAAGAACTGTTCTTGCTGCTGTTGGATGTTTTGTTCTTGGAACTGCTCTCTGTTCCGTTTGTACAACATGCTTCTCCATTGTTGTATCCATTGGAACTGTTCGTACTGTTCCCTGCCTGTTTGGAATCCATCTCTGTCATCTTGCTCTCACTATTTTTAGCGGACATATCTATACCTCCTTATATGGTATACCTTAAGTATGTCCGTCTTCCCCTCGCATTATTCACAGGCAAAGTCCGTTCACATTCTCCGGACCAGTCTGACCAACAGAATAACCGCCCAGACAATCAGAAATACCGGCAGTAATATGCCTGCCACCGTCATGGACACAGCCGCAGCGACAATCAGAATGATCCCACCGAACACCACTGCTGCCAGAATCCCGAAGAAATTCACGAATCTGCTTCGTCCCCATCTTCCCACAACCTGCGCACCATCTCCGGCGCCATCACCGCAGTATTCTCTTCCTGTCCGGGTTTCTCCCGTATCACCGGTTTTGACTCCCGCAAGTTCTGCGGCGATAATACTCTTGGCAATCAGCCGCGGAGAACCCAGCAATTGCAGGATCTCTTCCTCCCGCATTCCCTTTTTGAACTGCATATCAATATATTCTTCATAATAGGAAACATGACGATCCACCACTGCCGCCTTCAATTGTCCCGACAACGCTCTCCGTAAATCTTCCGTAAATGTTCTTCGATCCATACGAATCCTCAATCTTTCTCTGCAGGAATAGTATATCACAGTCTCCTTCATTCCACACAATCCTCTATCAGAAAAAAACGCTTCACTAAAACGTTTTCGTTCCAATTTTTCCTGCATTTTTCCAAGAAAACGCAAAAAAGTGCAATCGCGAATAGGTATTTTACATTGTTATCCGCGCAAATCGGATTATTTTTTGTGCATTTTGCTACAATCGTAAAAGAATTTTCTTTGTAAAATGACGGGATCCGTTTCTCCTATAAAGTTTCCGTCCCTTTTTTCCTCTTTTGCCGTTTTCCCCTTCCTCTGTTTCGCAATGGAAAAAAGCATAAAAAGTGCCTATTTA
>JAEDCX010000032.1 GCA_016293925.1 Lachnospiraceae bacterium
GACGAGGACGATTTCGAGGACGAGGACGATGAATTAGAGGAAGCATTGGTTCTCCCACCGCAGAAGCAGGTGGCTTCCAAAACGGCTGCAGAGGTGGTCGCTGGAGCGAAAGAAGTGCGTCAAGCCGCAGATACGGAGAGACAGAAGCGGAAATTTGGACCGATGGAGATCGGTATGCTGGTTGGAGGAGTTGCGATAGCGGCAGTCCTGGTGTTCCTCCTGGTGAATATGTTTGGGGGCAGAAAAGCAACCGGACAGCAGGTTTCACAAAGCGGTTTTTCCGCGGATACACTGATTGCGGTTCAGTCCATCGGCAATGAGGGAATCGCCTCGGTAGCAAACCGCGCGGAACAGGAACTGGCAGAACAGCTGGCCCAGGAGCAGGAAAACCAGAATCTGCCGGTTGTGACCGAACCCGGGCCGGAGGAGGAGCCTGTGGAAGAGAAGCAGGATATCTACGCTACGCTGAACCTGACTTCCATAGAGAAGGATCTGAAGATCAAATTCATGAATGCGAAGACCCGCAAGCTGATTGCAGGAGTTGCCTTCGTGGTGGATCTGGAATCCAAAGACGGACAGAAGTATTCTTTTTCGGATGAGAACAAAGACGGTATCCTACATAAAACCGACCTGAAACCGGGAACCTATAAGGTAAAGGTGCAGGCTGTGGATGGGTATACCTTTGATAAGAATTCCTACAGTATCGTGATCAAGGATCAGATTGACTATGCCGAGGTCGATGTGACGGGGGAGGTAAAGACCGAGAATGAGGTGGACTCCTCCAAGGAGGATACCGCTCAGAAGGAAGAGCAGGAGGTTGTTCTGAAGGACACTGTGGAATGGGTGGAATCTACGAAGACTCCGCTGAACGGCGGTTCTGCATATCGGGAGATTGATAAGAATAAGATTGTGAACCCAGAAACGGTGGTGGCCATAGGGAATCGGGGCTCCGGAAGCGGATATCTGCTCATGACGGAGCTTACGGATAACTATGTGACGGGTGTAAGTATATCCGCAAACGGCGGAAGCACTGATTTGTCGCTGAATGACACCGTGACGCTGACTGCAACCGTAAGCGGCGTGGGCGAGGAATGTCCCACAACCGTTACCTGGTCAAGTTCTGATCAGACTCTTGCAACTGTAACGGATGGCACTGTGAAGATGATCAGTGAGGTAGAGACCGATACGCAGATTACGATTACGGCCACATCAACCGGTTACGCCCAGGACGGAGAGAACCATATTTCCGAAACCTTCACCGTTACGCTGAAGGCAAAAACCGTGACTCCGGTCTATGCAGTTGCAGTAACATTGAATCCGGCATCCGGTAATCTTACGGTTGGCGCAGAGATGACGCTAACTGCTACCCTGGAGTATGACGATAACAGTTCTGTGAACGGCGCGACAACCGGAAAGGTTACGTTTGCTTCTTCCGACGACACCATCGCGACGGTTACTCCGGAAGGTGTTGTGACAGCCAAGAAGGCCGGTGAAGTGACGATTACCGTAACCAGCCTGGAACAGGATGCGCAGGGAGGATATCCCAAGGCGGACTGTGTCGTCCGGGTTGGGAATGCCTCTGTGTCCGTTACGATAGAGGAGAAGAAGCTGATCTATATGAATCAGCCCATGAATATTGCTGCTACCGTTACCATCAACGGTGTGTCAACGAAAATTGACGGTTCTGCCGGCACGGAGGGGCTCGTGACATGGACGAGTTCCGCCCCGGACATTGCGACGGTAGATACAGCCACCGGATTGATTCAGCCGGTGAAAAAAGGAACCTTTACCCTGACAGCGACATCCGTGGCGAAGAATGCAGAGGGCAAAACCGTTTCCGCATCCTGTACGGTAACGGTGATGACGGATCCGAAGACAGATACAACCACGCCGCTGAAGGATGAGTCCGGCAATCAGATATACATTCTGAAGGATAATGCATATGTAGAGGCGGTCAGCGCGGATTATTTTACTGCGGCGAAATTCTATATCAAGGGTGAGGTACAGTACCTGTACACCGGCTGGCAGGTGTTCGGTGATTACACTTATTTCTACGACAAATCGGGGAACATGGTCACCGGAGAACAGGTCATCAACGGAGTGAAGTATACATTCCGGGAGGATGGAAGGCTGGATACCGGCAATGCTGTTCTGGGAATTGACGTGTCCAGATACAACGGAACCATCAATTGGACCAAGGTGAAGGAATCCGGCGTGAATTTCGTCATCATCCGCTGCGGATACAGAGGTTCCACGCAGGGCGCGCTGGTAGAGGATCTGAATTTCAAAACCAATATCAAGGGTGCCACGGAGGCAGGACTGAAGGTGGGTGTCTACTTCTTCTCCCAGGCGATTACCGAGGTAGAAGCGGTGGAGGAGGCATCCATGGTACTGAGTCTGGTCAAGGGATATAAGCTTGCATACCCGATTTTCATCGATACGGAGCCCAGCGGCGGACGTGGCGACAAGATGAACGCGGGGCAGAGAACAAAGGTGTGTAAGGCGTTCTGCCAGACGATCCAGAATGCCGGGTATTCCGCAGGCATTTATGCTTCCAAGTACTATTTTAACAACAACCTCATTGCTAGTCAGTTATCGGCTTACAAGATCTGGGTTGCACAATATAATACAACCTGTACCTATGCGGGCAAATATGATATGTGGCAATTCTCTTCCACCGGCAATATCAGTGGAATCAGCGGCAATGTTGATCTGAATTACAGTTATGGATTATAATTTATGGCGAAGGAGACAGGAAACATGAGAACTTATCTGGTAACGGGAGGAGCAGGATTCATCGGATCCAATTATATTCATTACATGTTCAAAAAGTATGATCAGGAGATCCGAATCATTAATGTGGATGCACTCACATATGCCGGCAATCTGGAGAATCTGAAGGATATCGAAGGGCGTGACAATTATACATTTGTACATGCCAATATCTGTGACAAAGAAGCGATCAGCCGGATTTTTGCCGAGAATGATATTGACAGAGTGGTTCATTTCGCGGCGGAGAGCCATGTGGACAGAAGCATCCGGAATCCGGAGGTATTCGTACAGACCAATGTGCTGGGAACCGCGGTGATGCTGAACTGCGCGAAAGCAGCCTGGGAACTGCCGGACGGAACATTTAAGGAGGATAAGAAATTCCTGCATGTTTCTACGGATGAGGTATACGGATCCCTGGAGAATGACGGAGAATTCTTCTATGAGACAACTCCGTATGCGCCCCATTCCCCCTATTCAGCAAGCAAGGCTAGTTCCGATATGCTGGTGAAAGCGTATATGGATACCTACCATTTCCCGGCAAATATAACCAATTGTTCCAACAACTACGGTCCTTATCAGTTCCCGGAGAAACTGATCCCCCTGATCATCAACAATGCGCTTCAGGGCAAGAAATTACCGGTATACGGGGATGGTAAGAATGTGCGTGACTGGCTGTATGTAGAAGATCATGCTAAGGCAATCGATATGGTGCAGGAGAAAGGGCGACTCTTTGAAACATACAATATCGGCGGCCACAATGAGAAGCAGAATATTGAGATTATTCATATCATCATCGATACGCTGCAGGAGATGCTCTCGGATGATGATCCGAGGAAGAAACTGGTGTCCGAAGACCTGATTACCTATGTGGAGGATCGGAAAGGGCATGACAGAAGATATGCCATCGCACCCGATAAAATCAAGGCAGAGATCGGGTGGGAGCCGGAAACATATTTCAAAGACGGTATCAGACGGACCATTCAATGGTTCTTTGAGCATGAGGACTGGATGAAAAATGTAACCAGCGGAGAATACCAGAAGTATTACGAACAGATGTATCAATAAGGAGTCAGATGGGGACGGTAACACCGTTCCCATTCAGTGCGTTTATCGATAGCCGCATGCCGGCGGCAAAAAGCAGAAAAGGAGCATTTACATGAAAGGAATTATTTTGGCCGGAGGTTCCGGTACAAGACTGTATCCGCTAACCAAGGCAATCTCAAAACAGATTATGCCTGTTTACGACAAACCGATGATCTACTATCCGCTGTCTATCCTGATGCTGGCGGGGATCCGAGAGATTCTGATCATATCAACGCCTCGTGATCTTCCTGTGTTCCGGGAGTTATTCGGAACCGGGGAACAGCTGGGACTCCGGATGGAATATGCGGTGCAGGAGACGCCGAGAGGACTTGCGGATGCATTTATCATCGGCGCGGATTTCATCGGCAGTGACAGTGTTGCGTTGGTTCTGGGAGATAATATTTTCTATGGACAGAGTTTCTCCAAAGTTCTCCAGAATGTAGCGGCAAGAACAAGCGGCGCCACTATTTTCGGATATTATGTCAGAGACCCGAGAGAGTACGGCGTTGTGGAATTCGATCAGAACGGGGTAGCGATTTCCATTGAGGAAAAGCCTGCCAATCCGAAGAGCAATTATGCTGTTCCGGGATTGTATTTCTATGACAACGATGTGGTGGAGATTGCGAAAAACGTGAAACCGAGTGCCCGTGGGGAACTGGAGATCACGAGCATCAACAACGAATATCTGAGACGAGGAACCCTCCATGTGGAGACTCTGGGACGTGGATTTGCGTGGCTGGACACCGGTAATCATGATTCGCTTCTCGATGCTGCGGATTTCGTTGCCGCATTCCAGAAGCGGCAGGGATTGTATATCTCCTGTATTGAAGAGATTGCGTACAAGAGAGGCTTTATCACCAAGGAACAGCTGCTGAAGCTGGCAGAGCCGTTGATGAAGACCGATTATGGCAAATATATGGTAGAGGTTGCGAATGGACTCTAAAATCAAGCAGAAAGCAATTCTGATCTGTGTTGTGCTGCTCCTGCTCCTGGGTACGGGAATCGTCATTGTGAATTACAGAAACGGCAATCTGACTTCGGGCAGAAGAGCAGATACAGCCCGGACGGAAGAAGGGAGTCAGACGGAGGCCGGGAATCAGGGAGAACATGCGGAAGAACCGGATGCAGAGTCCCTAAAGGATTTTCTGAAAGACCCATCTTTTTTTAACCGGGAGGAACTGGAACCGGTGAAGCCGGAGACGGTGGATGCGGTCAGGGTAACATTGTCCTGTCATTCCAGTTACCGGGATCTGCGGGTGCAGATTGTGGATCCGCAGGGTGAATTGGTTACCGGGATCCCGTTCGAAGTCCTTCTGAACGGCAAGGACAGGTATGCGGATCAGGATAAGGATGGATTCATCTGGATCCGTGGACTGTCTGCAGGGGACTATTCCATTGAACTTGCCGAGGTGGAGGGCTTCCGAGTACCGCTTGTTCCCGTGAAGGTGCAGGTAACGGATACCATCGCATTTCGCTACATCAGTGATATTGCACTGATGATCCGGCAGGAGAGTGAGATCAATGTGGGTGCGGAGGACTCCGGCTCTCATCATTCGGATGCCGATGAGACGGCACCGATTGAGATCCTTCCGAGGGAGGAAGGGGTTACCCTCGGCGTGGATGTTTCATCTCGGAACGGAGAGATTGACTGGACCAAAGTACAGGCGTCGGGAGTGGAATTTGCATACATTCGATGCGGCTATCGTGGTATGACAACGGGGGAACTGATTGAAGATGCCATGTTCCGTCGGAATGTAAAGGATGCCATGGCAGTCGGAATCAAGGTCGGTATATACATATCCAGTCAGGCGATAACGGAACTGGAAGCCGTAGAGGAAGCCAGCATGGCGATCTGCCTTGCAAGGGAATATGCGGTAACCTATCCGGTGTTTATCGAAATGGAGAGTTCCATGGGACAGGACGGAAGAGAGAGCCGGGCGGACGGACTGGATCGGGATACCAGAACCGCTGTAATCGCCGCCTTTTGTGAGACCATGGAAAATGCAGGATACCGTACCGGTGTGATGGCAACCGCATCCTGGCTTGACAAAGAGATCGAGATGCGGTCATTGAATAAGTTTTATGTTTATCTTGGGGAATACCGTGCAAAGCCCACTTACGAGGGAACGTATGTATTCTGGCGCTATACGGAAGATGCCTGGATTGAAGGCATCAGCGGCCGCACTGCCGTGGTGGCAGGGTATTATTAGGGATGATGAAAAGGATGAGGAGACAATCAAATGGGTAAAATAACAGTTGAAACATGTGAGATTGAAGGATTGAAGATCATTACGCCTGAGGTGCACGGAGATGCGCGTGGATATTTCATGGAAGTATATAACTTCAATGATTTTAAGGAGGCTGGGATCGATCAGGTATTCGTGCAGGATAACCAGTCCGCATCCAAACGGGGCGTACTGAGGGGCTTGCATTTCCAGATTCAGTATCCCCAGGCAAAACTGGTGCGCGTCGTATCCGGAGAGGTCTTCGATGTGGCAGTGGATCTGAGAAAAGGATCTGCTACATACGGGAAGTGGCACGGAGTACGTCTGTCTGCGGAGAACAAGAAGCAGTTTTTCATACCGCAGGGCTTCGCACACGGTTTTGTGGTACTGTCTGACTATGCGGAATTTGCGTACAAATGCACTGATTTTTATCATCCGAACGATGAAGGCGGTCTCCTGTGGAGCGATCCGGACATCGGCGTGGAATGGCCCATTCCGGAAGGTATGGAGCTGATCCTCTCCGAAAAGGATACGAAATGGCCGGGCATCAAAGAGTACACGGAGAACAGAGAATAAATGACTCGTCAATGGAAATCGAAACCAATCATTATCACAATTGTGCTGGCATTGCTGCTCACCATGGCAGTGGTGCTGGTGATACATGAGAATCCTTTTGCCGATCCCAAGGAGGAGCTGGTCAAAAAAATTGTGGCCTGCGGAATCATTGCGTTGGGCGGGGTCTTTTTCGTGGTGAAGTACGATAAGCTGATTACGTTGCCGGTGGAACTGTTTCAGAACAGACGTCTGATCTGGAAACTTGCCAGAAATGATTTCAAAACCAGATATGCAGGATCCTGGATGGGAATGGTGTGGGCCTTCGTGCAGCCGGTGGTCACGATTGCACTGTACTATTTTGTGTTCGAGGTAGTATTCACTTCCCGCGCGCAGTTGGTGGCAGGCGGAATCCAAACCCCCTATGTGTTGTGGCTGACGGCCGGACTGGTTCCGTGGTTTTTCTTCTCCGAAGCGATCAACAACGGAACCAATGCGCTGCTGGAATACAATTACCTTGTGAAAAAAGTAGTGTTTAAGATCAGTATACTACCGATTATCAAGGTTATTGCTGCCAGTTTTATCCATTGCTTCTTTGTAGTATTTATGCTGATTATGTATTTTCTGTACGGATATCCGTTGGATGCGTATCTGCTGCAGATCATCTATTACAGTTTATGCATGTTCCTGCTGGTGCTGGCACTCAGCTATTCCACCTGCGCCATCGTGGTTTTTTTCCGGGATCTGGGGCAGATTATTAACATTTTTCTGCAGGTCGGTATGTGGGCTACGCCCATATTGTGGAATATCAATACATTTCAGCAGCCGGTGGTACAGTTTATTCTGAAACTGAATCCGGTTTTCTATATCGTGAACGGATATCGTAGTGCTCTTTTTGAGAAAACATGGTTCTGGGAGGATTTCTATTCCACCATGTATTTCTGGATCTTCACGGCGGTATTGTTTGGAATCGGCACATTGATCTTCAAGAAACTGAAGGTTCATTTTGCAGATGTGCTGTAGCATTAAGGTATGTACGGAAGGAGACCTATATGGAGGAGATGAATATCGCCATACAGGTGGATGATGTCAGTAAAGTATACAAATTATATGAGAAACCCTCGGACAGACTGAAGGATGCACTGCATCTGACGAAGAAAAAGCCAAGAGAGCATCATGCGCTGAATCATGTGGACATCAGTATCCGGAAGGGAGAGTGCGTGGGGATTATCGGAACCAACGGCTCCGGTAAGTCTACGATCCTGAAGATCATCACAGGTGTTTTGTCGCCGACGGGGGGAACTGTGACCGTCAATGGCCGTATCTCCGCACTGTTGGAACTGGGCGCCGGATTTAACATGGAATATACGGGGATTGAGAATGTCTATCTGAACGGAACCATGATCGGATTCAGCAAGGAAGAGATTGATGCGAGACTGCAGGATATTCTGGATTTCGCGGAGATTGGAGAGTTTGTGAATCAGCCGGTGAAAACTTATTCCAGTGGTATGTTCGTACGACTGGCTTTTGCTGTGGCAATCAATATTGATCCGGAGATTCTGATTGTGGATGAAGCATTGTCCGTCGGAGATGTTTTTTTCCAGTCCAAGTGTTATCACAAGTTTGAAGAGTTCAAAGAACAGGGGAAGACGATTCTGTTCGTAAGCCATGACCTGTCTACCATCAGCAAATACTGTGACCGTGTGATTCTCCTGAATCAGGGAGAGAAACTGGGAGAAGGCACGCCAAGACAGATGATTGATGTCTATAAACAGGTTCTGGTAGGGCAGTATAAGATGCAGCAGACGGAGGCGGACGAGCAGACGAATGCGGGCAGGCATACGAATGCGGACGGGCGGGCAGATGCCGGGACGCAGGCGGAGAGCAGAGCGGCGGAATCCGGCAGCAGAGGCGTGTCAGAGGAGTTGGAGCCGCTGGAGTACGGAACCAGACAGGCAACCATTACGGATTATTACATTGAGGATTCCAGAGGCAATACATCCAACACCCTGATAAAAGGAGATGAATTCACGGTTCACATGACCGTGGAATTCGCCGAGAATCTGCCGAGTCCGATTTTCGCCATGTCCATCAAGAATCCCAAGGGCATCGAGATCACCGGAACGAACACGATGGTGGAGAAAGCCTTCCTGGAGCCGGTCAGTGCGGGGGAACGCAAGGAGATTACCTTTACGCAGCGGCTGGATCTGCAGGGGGGAGATTATCTGATTTCCTTGGGACTTACAGGGTTCGAAGGTAACGATTTCAAGGTATATCACCGATTGTACGATGTGATGAGCATCTCCGTTATCTCCGACAAGAATACGGTGGGCTATTATGATATGAATTCAAAGATCACCGTGCGCGACAGCAAAGAGGCCAAAGGGAACGTGGTGCCTTACAGGAACAAGGCATAGCATGGTCGGATGCGGAGAAACAATCACCTGTGAGAGGGTATGAGACGAAGAACGACGAAGAGGCAGAGGCAGTATGACGGAACAGATTGGGAAAGTAATTCTGGATAAAACATTGTATCCCGGCAGGGATCTGTATTGCGACGGCGTGGTAGAGGATGAACTGCTTGCCATTGCACGGGATCATCAGCCGGAAGAATTCGACAGAATAATCGAACAGAGGGCGGAATGGCCTCTGCTCTATCATTTGTCATCGAAGAGAGCCAACATCGTTGAGTGGTTACCGGTGGAGAGCGGGGCAAAGGTATTGGAGGTCGGCAGCGGATGCGGCGCCATTACCGGGACGCTTGCCGAGATGGCCGGCAGTGTGACCTGTATCGATCTGTCTGCCAAACGCAGTGCCATCAATGCATACCGCAATCGCGACAAAGAGAATATCCTGATCCATGTAGGAAACTTCAAAGACATTGAGAAAGTGCTTCCGGAGGATTATGATTACATTTTTCTGATCGGTGTTTTTGAGTACGGACAGGCTTATATGGACAGCAAAACTCCCTATGAGGATTTTCTGTCCATCTTAAAGAAGCATTTGAAACCCGGCGGGCGGATGGTGATTGCGATCGAAAACCTCTGGGGACTGAAATATTGGGCAGGATGCAGGGAAGATCATCTGGGTACCTATTTCTCCGGACTGGAGGGGTATCCCGCCGATGCGGGCGTGCGTACCTTTACCAGGCGTGGGCTGGAAGAATTGATGCAGAAAACCGGGATCTCGGAGTACCATTTCTATTATCCCTACCCGGATTACAAATTCATGACGACGCTGTATTCGGACGACAGACTGCCCCATGTGGGTGAGCTGTCCAACAATATTCGTAATTTTGACAGAGAACGTATGTTGTTGTTTGACGAGAAGCATGTGTTTGATAATATCATCAAAGAAAATCTGTTCCCACTGTACAGCAATTCCTATCTGGTCGTAATCGGACCCGGGGTTCCGGATATCTATGTCAGGTATTCCAATGACAGAAGTCCGGAATATGCCATCAAAACGGAGATTTACCGGACCGAGGAGGGAGAACTGCAGGTGGCCAAGAGCCCTCTTGGAGACAGGGCGGTTCCCCATCTGGAACAGCTCTGCAAGGTATGCAGATCCCTGGAGCAGGTGTTCACGGACGGGAAGACACAGGTTAACGCCTGTGTCAGATCCGGAAACCGTCTGACGTTCCACTATGTGGAGGGAAAAACCCTGGAGGAACATCTGGATGAGGCGATGGAGCATCGGGATACGGAGGCCTTTGCCGGATTCATTCGCCGGTATGTGGATGTGGTCCGCAGAAACGAGACGGCGGAATGGAAGGACAGAGACCTGATTTTCTCCAATATCATTGTGGAACAGGATGTCTGGAATATCATCGATTATGAATGGTCGTCCGGAACCGGTTGCGAGGTGGAGCGCATGGTCACCAGAGCGTTGTATTGTTACACACTGGGGTCCCACAGGAGAAAGCTGTTTGTGGAAGAGCATGCGGAAGAACTGGCGGCACTGGGATATTCCGTTGCGCTCCTGCCACAGATCATCCAGCAGGAGGTAGCATTCCAGGCAAGGGTGGCCGGAGACGGAATCTCCATGACGAGTCTGCGGGAGAAGATCGGTATGAGAGTAATCAATCCCCAGACAATGGATCAGCGCCCGGGGGTTCTGCCGCGGGTACAGATCTACACCAATACGGGCAGTGGTTTCTCCGAAGAACAATCCTATTTCCTGCCACAGGACAGTATCAGTTCTGTCATCGATGTGAAGGTTCAGTGGCCGAAGGGGACGGTGCAGCTTCGATTCGATCCCTGTATGGAGCCTGTGCTGGGATACATCCGGGAGATTTCCGTGGAGGAGGATGGGAAGTCCACCGTACTTCAGGCGTTCCGGCCGAATCCGAAGGGCAGATACCGGGCAGGCAGGATGGGATATTATACGAATGCTGATGCGGTCGGAGGGGATTTCTACTCTTTCGATACATCTGATCCGAATATCGTAATTCAATACAAAACGAACAGGGATGCCATACTGCACGTCCGGATGGAGCTTCTGAAACTTCCGGAACTCATGGCAGAACAGAGAGGATAGAAGTGCGTAGTTTGAAACAGATTCTTCAGGACAATATGCTGAAGAAAGCAGATGCGGAATATAAACAGAATCTGAATCGAAAAAAGAATACTTACAGAGAACTGCTTACCAGACTGGATCCCGAAAACTGTACAGGTATGACAGGAGATGCAGAGACAGAGGGACCTACTGACAGTACAGTGCGCTCTGCCGCATCGGCGGAAATGGTTTCGCGTCCGGTATGGCAGACCGTGACCGAGGATTTCCAATCTGCCGGAGGAGTACATTGTGTGGCAGGGTTTACGGTGTTTGCCTCGAAACAGGGCGTGTTGTATCAGAATGCCCTGGATGCGTATGGGAAGAGCCTGGAAGAGGACGATGTCATGATCGTCTATGGAGACGAAGATGTCCTGCTGGAAGGGGAGCGGAACAACCCCTGGTTTAAGCCGGCGTATTCCCCGGATCTGTTGTTGTCTTTTCCGTACATGGGGAACGGTATCGCTATTCGGGAGAGTCTGCTTCAGTCGGTCATGCAGGAGATGCACTTCACCGGTGACGGTGCGGTGAATCTGTACGATCTACTGTTGCGTGCGGTGGAACAGCTGAAACCGGAACAGATCCGTCATGTGGAACGGGTAACCTATACTTCCTTTGCGGCCAAAGAGCATGTGCCGGGATCCGAGGAGCGTTTTCTGCCCCCCCGCCTGGCAGCCATGGAGCGAAGAGGATATCCTTGCCGGACAATCAAGGATCGCTTCGGCGCGATGCAGCTGGTTATGCAGGTACCCCCGCAGACGGAGGAAAAACCGCTGATCAGCGTGATCATACCATCCAGAGACCATCCGGAGCTGATCAGAGCATGTATTGGGTCCATATATGAGAAGAATCGGGATGCTTCGTTTGAGATTATTGTTATAGACAATGGCAGTGTGGGTGCCAATCGGGCGAGAATTGCCAATCTGCGAAATGAGCTGTCTTTCCGGTATTATTATGAACCGGGTGAGTTCCACTTCGCGAGGATCTGCAATCTGGCAGCGGAGAGAGCGGAGGGACAGTATCTTCTGTTCCTGAATGACGATACCAGGATGATCAGTGAGCATGCATTGATGACCATGTGCGGTCAGGCATCCATGGAACATGTGGGATGCGTGGGAGCCAAGCTGCTCTATGAGGATGGGAAAACAATCCAGCATGCGGGAATCGTGAATACACAGGTGGGGCCGGTCCATATCCTGATGGGCGAAGCGGATGACCGGAATCATTATCATGGCAGGAATATTCTGCCCTATGACTGTCTGGCGGTGACCGGGGCATGTTTCATGATACGTGCAGACCGGTTTCGGGCGTTGGGCGGATTTGACGAGGATTTCAGGGTATCCTACAATGATGTGGATCTCGGATTCCGACTGTGGGAGCAGGGATACTGCAATGTTATCCGCAATGATGTGGAGGTAATTCATTATGAGTCGGTGAGCCGCGGAACGGATACAGAGGATGAACGGAAGTGGGAACGGCTCTTCGGGGAGCGCAGGATTCTGTTCGAGAAGCACAGTGCACTGTACCGGTATGATCCGTATTTCAGCCGTTATCTGGATCCGGATGTACCGGGCTTCCGGGTGAAGGTTCCCGACGAAGCGGGGGCAGAGTGGCAGGCATGTCCGAAACTTCCACAGCTTCTTGCCAAATATACCAATGAAGCTCTGCGGATTCAGATAGACCGGGCTGGCGTTGATGAGAGAACCGATCTGATGGGAACAAACGGGGAATGCATGATTGTTGGCTGGTGGTATGTCGTGGGGCAGGACAATGCCAGATATCGGATGAAACTGTTGCTGCTCCGTGAGCGGGGCGACGGACATTACTGCCGTGTGATAGAAGGGGTCGTCCGGGAGGATGTGGCGGCCGTGCTTCTGAACGAGAAAAATGTATCCCTGGGCGGGTTTTCCGTGAGGATCCCCGTGGGGACATTGCCGGCGGGAACTTACCGAATCGGCCTGATGGCCGCGGACCGCTGCTCCAGACAACAGCTTGTACGGATGACAGATCGATGTGTGGTGCTTCGATAGCGCCGGCTGATACAGACAGATTAGCAGATGGGAATAGAAATGATGATGGAGAATCAGAAAAGCAATCAGGAAACAGAACAGATAGATTACAGAGGGGCCTATGAACTGGAGAAGCGGAAACGCCTGGAACTGACCGGAAAACTGGCAGAAGCGGAGGCGAAGATCACTGATCTGGAGTTTCAACTGCAACGGATCAAGGGAAGCGTTCTATGGAAAATCTCCAAGCCGTTCCGCTGTGTGTTGCACGTGGTGATCAGAACCAAGGACAGAATCAAGCGGCTGGGTTCCCTTCGGGGCGTTAAGGAGAAACTGAAGCAGAAGCGCGCGGAGAAAAAAGCCAGATACCTGCATGGAATCAACAGTTTCCCGGATGAAGCCAGGAGAGCACTGGAAGAGGAAACCGTTTTCGAAAAAGATGTGACGTTCAGTATTCTGGTACCGTTATATAACACACCGGAGAGATTCCTGCGGGAGATGATCGATTCCGTTGTTGTCCAGACTTATCGGAAATGGGAATTGTGTCTTGCTGACGGTTCCGATGCGGAGCATGCCTATGTAGGTGAAATCTGCCGGGCATATGTACAGAAGGATTCCCGCATTGTATACCAGAAACTGGCGAAGAATGAGGGAATCTCCGGAAATACCAATGAATGCTACAAGATGGCTACCGGAAATTATATCGGGTTGTTTGATCATGACGATCTGTTGCACCCCAGCGCCCTGTATGAATACATGAAAGCGATCTGTGAGCAGGATGCAGATTATATATACTGTGATGAACTGACCTTTCAGGGCAAGAAGATTGACAATATGGTGACGCTGCATTTCAAGCCGGACTTTGCAATCGATAACCTGAGAGCTAACAATTATATCTGTCACTTCAGCGTGTTTGCAAGAGAATTGCTGGAAGGAACGGAATTGTTCCGCTCCCGGTTCGATGGCAGTCAGGATCATGATATGATTCTGCGGCTGACAGCGGCGGCAAAACATATTGTCCATGTACCGAAGGTCTTATATTACTGGCGTTCTCATGCAGGCAGTGTTGCAAGCGGCATAGAGGCCAAAACCTATGCAATTGAGGCGGCAAAGGGGGCTGTTTCCGAACATCTGCGTAGCTGCGGCATGGATGATTTCACCGTGGAGAGTACGCGGGCGTACGCAACGATTTTTCGGATCCGGTATGCATTGAACGGAACGCCGAAGATCTCCATCATTATCCCGAATAAGGATCATGAAGGGGATTTACGGCGCTGTATTGACGCAATTGTGACCCTGTCCACTTATGAGAATTACGAGATCATCGTTGTGGAGAATAACAGTACCCAAGAGGAGATTTTCCGCTATTATGAGGAATTGAAGAAGATTCCTCATGTACGGGTGGTTACGTATACGGGAGAATTCAACTATTCCGGGATCAATAATTTCGGGGAGCGCTATGCCACGGGAGAGTATATCCTGTTGCTGAATAACGATACACAGGTCATTACACCGGACTGGATGGAAGAGATGCTGATGTATGCGCAGCGCGATGACGTTGCCTGTGTGGGTGCCAAGCTGTACTATGAGGACAATACGATCCAGCATGCGGGCATTATCCTCGGTCTGGGTGCACATCGCAGCGCAGGGCACGCGCACTATCGTGCCGGAAAAGAAAACCTTGGATATATGGGCAGATTGTGTTATGCTCAAGATATATCAGCAGTGACCGGTGCATGTCTGATGGTATCAAAAGAGATCTACGACAGACTGAACGGCCTGGATGAAACCTTTGCAGTTGCCCTGAATGATGTGGATTTCTGCCTGAGGGCAAGAGAACTTGGATATCTGAATGTGTTTACTCCTTTTGCGGAACTGTATCATTTTGAATCCAAATCCAGAGGGCTGGATGAGGCACCCGGGAAAGCAGAGCGGTATCAGCAGGAATGCGACCGTTTCAGGGCTCGGTACAGGGATCTGATCGACCAGGGAGATCCTTATTACAATCCGAATTTCTCACTGGACAGCAGTATGTTTATGTTAAAATATTAGGTGGAGGTAAGTAGAGATGGATTACATGAAACAGTACAATGATTGGCTCACGGATTCTTATTTTGACGAGGCAACCAAGCGGGAACTGGAAGCGATCAAGGACGATCCGAAGGAGATCGAAGATCGGTTCTACAAGGATCTCGCATTCGGAACCGGCGGTTTACGCGGTATCATCGGTGCCGGAACCAATCGGATGAACATCTATACAGTCAGAAAAGCAACACAGGGGCTTGCCAATTACATTCTGAAGAGAGGCGCACAGGCGAAGGGCATCGCAATCGCATACGATTCCCGCTTCATGTCTCCTGAGTTTGCCGATGAGGCGGCTTTGTGTATGGCGGCAAACGGAATCAAGGCGTATGTGTTTGACGCGCTCCGTCCTACGCCGGAATTATCTTTTGCGGTCAGAACATTGGGATGTACGGCAGGTATTGTGGTGACGGCCAGCCATAATCCGCCGGAATACAACGGCTATAAGGTATACTGGGAGGATGGTGCACAGATCACCGCACCTCTGGATCGGGATATTATCACGGAAGTGGGTAATGTCACAGACTATCATACGGTGAAGACCATGGATAAGGAAGATGCCATGGCCCGGGGGCTCTATGAGGTGATCGGAGAGAAGATCGACGATGCGTACATGGTGGAACTGAAGAAACAGATTATTCACCCGGAGATTATCCGGGAGGTGGCAGAGGATATCAGGATTGTCTACACACCGCTTCACGGTACCGGCAATGTTCCGGTCAGGAGAGTCCTGCGTGAACTTGGGTTCAAGAATGTGTTTGTTGTTCCGGAGCAGGAGCTTCCGGATCCGAAGTTTACCACGTTGGAGTATCCGAACCCGGAGGATCCCAAGGCGTTTACGCTGGCACTGGAGCTTGCCAGAAAAGAGCACGCGGATATTGTTCTCGCAACGGATCCGGATGCGGACAGACTGGGTATTTACGCATTGGATACCAAATCCGGCGAGTACATTCCGTTTACGGGAAACATGTCGGGGATGCTGATTGCGGATTATATTCTGAGAGAGCGTAAGGCCACGGGTAAGATGCCGGAGAATCCTGTTCTGGTGAAGACCATTGTAACAACCAACATGGCAGATGTGCTGACCCGGAAATACGGCGTGGATATGATAGAGGTATTGACCGGTTTCAAATACATCGGTGAACAGATTAAATTGTTCGAGCAGAACCATACCCACAATTATGTGTTTGGTCTGGAAGAGAGCTACGGCTGTCTTGCAGGTACCCATGCAAGGGATAAGGATGCCTGTGTTGCGGTAATGTGTCTGTGCGAGGTTGCTGCATGGTGTAAGAAGAACGGCATTACCGTGTGGGATCAGATGCTGAAGATGTACGAAGAGTACGGATATTTCAAGGAGGATCTCTACACCATCACACTGAAGGGAATTGACGGTTCGAAGCAGATCGATGCCATGATGGATAAGCTGAGAAGCAATCCCCCGAAAGAATTCGGCGATCTGAAAGTGGTATCCATGCGGGATTACGAGAATGATACGGTTCTGGATCTGGCAACCGGCAAGGTAACGCCTACCGGACTGCCCAAATCCAACGTGCTCTATTTTGATCTGACCAATGATTCCTGGTGCTGTGCAAGACCGTCCGGTACGGAGCCCAAGATCAAGTTCTACATGGGCGTGAAGGGAACCAGCCTGGAGGATGCGAAAAGCCGCGTAGACGCGCTGACAGAGAGCCTGAAGGCGAAACTGTAAGTGTGGGGTCTCTACGAAGAGAGAGGATGTCCGACGGATGAGTAAACGGAACGTACATTATCTTCGCAAAGCGATTCGGTATTGTAAGAAAAACGGACCGACGGCGATGTTCCACACTGCAGTGGAGCGGATACGTCGGAATCCATATAAGAATTACACTTATGTGACACCGAAGGAGGAACTTCTGAAGGCGCAGCGGGAGTGTAGTTTTGCAGAAACAATCAGATTCAGCATTGTTGTGCCCTGTTATGAAACTGACAGGGCATATTTGCGTGAACTGATCCGGTCTGTTCTGGATCAATCCTATCAGGACTGGGAATTGATTCTGGCGGATGGAAGCGAAACCGATCTGGTAGAGAAGACGCAGGAAGAATATCGGGATGAGCGCATCCGGTATGTACGTCTTGCGTCCAATGACGGAATCTCTGCCAATACCAATGCCGCGATGCAGTATGTTACGGGTGAGTATGTTGCCCTGCTGGATCATGACGATCTTCTGACACCGGATGCTCTTTTCCGCGTACGGACCGCGATTGAGGAAGCAGACGGATCCCCTGTGTTTCTCTTTTCCGACGAAGATAAAACGGATGAGAGCGGCAGCCGGTTCTATGAACCCCATGTGAAGCTGGATCTGAATTATGATCTGATTCTCACCAATAATTATGTGTGTCATCTCATGGTAGTCAGAAAGGATGTGATCCGGAGACTGGGGCTGCGCAGCTCCTATGACGGTGCGCAGGATTATGATCTGGTGCTCAGGATGGTCGATGATATTCTGGAACGGGGACTTGCGACACCCGCAACGCTTGGGCGGGCGGTCGTGCACATTCCTGCGGTATTGTACCATTGGAGATGCCATACCGGATCCACAGCGGACAATCCGGAGAGTAAGATGTACGCCTATGAAGCGGGACTCCGGGCAGTGGAAGACTGTATCCGGAGGCGGGGACTTCGCGCCACCGTGGAACATGCGGAGCATCTGGGGTATTACCGGATCCGGCATGAGGTCGAAACTCTGTTTGCGGACAGACCGGAGATCGGAGCGGTGGGGGGACCTATATACAGGAGAGGAAAACTGGTGGCAGGTGCCATGAACCTTAAGGGGAAGCTTCTGTGGCCGGATACGGGAAAGCACAGTTCCGGGTATATGAACAGAATCGTTTCTATCCAGGATGTGCCTGCATTACACATGGGCAATATGATTCTGCGCAGAAGTGTGGCAGAGGACTTCCTACGGGAGCAGGGGGAGCGGTATCCGGGACTTGTCCCGGTGCAGGCGGGACTGCAGGGAATGGAATCGGAAACGGTGCGCCTGGTCATGGAGGGCGGCAGGGCAGTCGCTTCTTCCGATACAGCCGCATCTGTGGCACTTGCGCGATATATGGCAGAGCAGGGCTATCTGTTGCTGTATCTGCCTGATATGGGGACAACAATTCCGGGTTCATGAAGACAGGAACGGGAAAGGAGAGCGGGTATGCTTCTGGCATCTGTAGTCATACCGAATTATAACGGCAAAGAGTATCTGAAGGCATGTCTCGATTCTCTCCCCAGGGGTGAGAGTTATGAAATCATTGTGGTAGACAACGGATCTTCTGATGGAAGTGCTGCTATGGTGGAACAGGAGTTTCCCGGTGTCTGTCTGATCCGCAATGATTGCAACGAAGGCTTTGATGCAGCGGTCAATGCAGGGATCCGGAAGGCTTCGGCGGAATATGTCATTCTGCTGAATAACGATACCACTGTGGATGAGAGCTTCCTGCAGGCCCTGGTGGACGGTCTTGACAGACATCCGGAGTGTTTCTCGGCTTCTTCCTGTATGGTTACCATGAAGGATCCGGAGATTCTGGATGATACGGGAGATTATTACTGTGTGCTCGGATGGGCATTTACGCTGAAAAAGGGGAAGAAGCGCAGTACCAGATGCCGGGAACAGAAATGCTTTGCGGCCTGCGGCGGTGCGTCCATTTACAGGAAAAAAGTATTTGACCGGATCGGCTTGTTTGATGAGAATCATTTTGCGTATCTGGAGGATATTGACATTGGCTTCCGTGCACAGATTGCAGGATACCGGAATATCTATATTCCGGAGGCAGTCTGCCGACATGTGGGAAGCGGTTCCTCCGGATCACGATATAATTCGTTTAAAATTAAGCTATCTGCACAGAATAGTATATATCTGATTTACAAAAATATGCCCCTGCTGATGTTACTGATCAATCTGCCGTTTCTCTTGGTGGGACATCTGGTAAAATTTGTCTTTTTCCTGCTGAAGGGTCACGCCGGAGATTACCTGGCAGGAATCGGAAAAGGGTTCCGGCTGAGTTTTTCCCGGCAGGGAAGGGCGAAGAAGGTACCTTTCCGGTGGAGGCATCTGGGGCAGTATTGCAGAATTCAGTGGAATCTGTGGGTAAATCTGATTCGCAGGTTCATAAATTATTAAGTTGTTATTTCCGTATGAATATTGTAAGATATGCGTATGTGAGGGGATTGGTAATGTACTATGATTAAGGATAATCAGAAGTATTTTAACCGGCTGCAGGTACTGTTTGACGCCATCGTGGTGGCGCTCAGTTACGCACTGGCGATCTACATCAAGTTCATAAGCGGTCTGTTGGAATCCTATCTTGCGATTCCGCTGGAAGAGTATTTTCTGGCAATGATTCTGATCGTGCCGGGATTCCTGCTGTTGTATCGTTTTTTCCATATGTACAGACCCAGAAGAGCGTCCTCCAAAGGGGAAGAGGCTCTGAATATCATAAAGGCCAATACAGCCGGTCTTGCCTGCATTATGATTGTGCTGTACTTCTTTAAGATATCCCACTTCTCCCGTGGTCTGGTGTTAATATTCTATGTGGTCAATATGATCCTGGAAACGCTGGCCAGAACCATTGTACGTAAGCTGCTCAGATTCGCACGGAGCAAAGGATACAACAGAAAATATGTGTTGCTGGTAGGATATTCCAGAGCTGCGGAGGAATATATTGACAGAATTCTGTCGAATCCGCAGTGGGGGTATGTGGTTCGGGGCATCCTGGATGACAAGATTGAGAGCGGAACCGTGTACAGAGGCATTAAGGTTGTGGGACGGATCGACAATCTTCTTGTGATTCTGCCGGAGAACAAGCTGGATGAGATTGCCATCACGCTTTCGCTGGAAGATTACGGCAGGCTGGAATATATTGTCGGACTGTGCGAGAAATCAGGTGTACATACTAAATTTATACCGGATTACAACAGAGTGATTCCGTCCCGTCCGTATACGGAGGATCTGCAGGGACTGCCGGTTATCAACATCAGGCATGTACCGTTGACAAATACGTTGAATATTGTGGCCAAACGGATGGTGGATATTGTGGGTTCCATCTGTGCCATCCTCCTGTTCTCGCCCGTCATGCTGTTTGCCTTGATTGCGGTCAGACTGTCCGGACGCGGACCTGTGATCTTCAGGCAGGAGAGAATCGGTCTTCACAACCGCAGGTTTATGATGTACAAATTCCGGACAATGGCAGTGCCGGATAAGGATCAGGAGAATCGTGACTGGACGGTAAAAGATGATCCCCGCGTTACGAGGATCGGCAGAATATTGCGCAAGACCAGTATCGATGAGCTGCCGCAGTTGTTTAACATTCTGAAAGGGGACATGAGTCTTGTGGGGCCGAGACCGGAACAGCCGCAGTATGTGGAGCAGTTCAAGGAACAGATTCCGCGTTACATGATCAAACATCAGGTACGCCCCGGCATGACCGGATGGGCTCAGATCAGCGGATATCGGGGAGATTCCTCCATTGAGAAGCGGATTGAATTCGATCTGTATTACATTGAGAACTGGACCATGGGATTTGACTTCAAAATTCTTTTTTTAACAATATTCAAAGGGTTCGTTAATAAGAACGCCTATTAATTGGAGAATGCGTATGAGTACACAGAATAAGAATCAGTCATCTGGAAAAACGAATGTATCAAGAGAAGAACGTAACAGGAGGAAAAAAACACGTAACATCATTTTAATCGCTGTGGAGATTGTGATTCTGCTTCTGCTTGCAGGGGTATGTGTTTATCTGTTCGGGGACAGCTGCGGATTGGGAATCGGTTCCAAGAAGGGGAAAGGAGACAGCGGCTCCAATAACCCATTTACAAATAAAGTATCCGATGAGGATGGAATTCCGCTGGGAGCCAATGAGGAGATCGTTCAATCCATGGGGACGGACAATCAGGAAGCCGAGCGGGAGAATCCCATGAAGAATTACCGGCTGATCGCTCTGTTCGGTGTGGACTCCAGAGTAGAGAATCTGACCTCAGGCAATAACCGTTCCGATACGATTATGATTGCAGCGATCAATAAAGAGACCAACGACATCAAATTGGTATCCGTTTATCGCGACACCTATCTGAATGTGGGGGATGATTACTATTGCAAATGCAATACCGCTTATGCACTTGGCGGATATGAACAGGCAGTTACCATGCTGAACAGTAATCTGGACCTGTATATTGAAGACTATATTACAATCGGGTTTGCGGGGCTGATCGATGCAGTAGATGCATTGGGTGGTATCTATATTGATGTGGACAGTTCTGAGATCTCCCATCTGAATAATTACCAGATCTGTATGGCGGAGGAATTGGAGCGGAATTATACCGAGGTTACTGAGACCGGGTACCAGCTGTTAAACGGTATCCAGGCAACTGCCTACTGTCGTATCCGTTATACGAAGGGAGATGATTATAAACGAGCAGAGCGCCAGAGAGAAGTTATCATGGCATTGCTTGAGAAAGCGAAAACCTCCTCACTGTCTGCCCTGACAGAAGCTGCCAATAAGGTCATTAAGGAGGTATCCACATCACTTTCCCTGAACGATATTCTGGATGTACTGGGTGTGATCTCCAAATACGACATTACTACCCAGGGCGGGTTCCCGGAGGAGAGCATGAGAACCTCAGGAACCATCGGAAGCAAGGGTAGCTGTGTGGTTCCGGTATCTCTTGCGAAGAACGTGAAATGGCTGCATCAGTTCCTGTTTGAGGATGACGAATATGAGGTTTCCGCTATGGTGGAGTCCTACAGTAATACCATTTACAGTCAGACATATCAGTTCCTGGGAGAACTGGTCAACGAGAAATAGCTGATTGATACGAGAATATTAAAGAGGGCATGCATGAGCTGCCCTCTTTTCACGATACGAGTTTTGCGACACGTCATTTTTCGGAAAGGAAAAAAGTATGGCATCCATTGCTGTGGTGATTCCCACATACAAACCCGGGAAAAAATTCATATCCTTACTGGAAGCGTTAGGCAGGCAGACAGTCTGCCCTGAGGAGATCGTTCTGATGAATACGGAACAATCCATATGGGATCAGAGTCCGGATGTCAGGGAGGCCGTGGCTGGGTTGAATGACCGGATTCCGGTCCGGGTCTATCATGTGACGAGAGAGGAATTCGATCACGGAGCCACAAGGGATCTGGGCATTACACATACCCACGCTGATTTCTGTCTGTGCATGACAGATGATGCGGTTCCCTGCGACAGTTATCTGGTGGAGCATCTGGCGCAGGCGATGGAAGATCCCACGGTTGCGGTGGCGTACGGACGACAGCTGGCCAATCCGGACAGCGGTATTCTGGAGCGGTACACAAGAGAATTCAATTACCCGGAGCAATCCTGCCGTAAAGAGTTAAGGGATCTCGACAGGCTTGGAATTAAAACCTATTTCTGCTCCAATGTCTGTGCCATGTACCGCAGAGCGACCTACGATGCCCTGGGGGGATTTATTCATAAGACCATATTCAATGAAGATATGATCTATGCGGCAGCCGCGGTGCAGGCCGGGTATGCGATTCAGTATGTGGCCAATGCGCGGGTGTACCATTCCCATCGGTACAGTTGCCCTATGCAGATGCACCGTAATTTTGATCTGGGTGTATCTCAGGCGGATCATCCGGAGGTGTTTGCCGGGGTTCCTTCGGAAGGAGAAGGAATGAAGATGGTCAAAACGATTTCCAAGAGACTGGCCGGGAAACACCAATACGGCAGAATATGCTATCTGTGTGTACAGTCTGCATGGAAATTATTGGGATTTCGATTGGGCAGAGGATATCGGCATTTACCGAAGTGGCTGATCCGTCGTCTGACTTTGAACCATGCATATTGGAAATGACACATATTCTGCATAGTTTCATCACATTTTAGACACAATTCCCATCTATACTGTGATTCATAAGCAGCAAAGAAAGAAGGAATGACTATGAATGATCAGAACATATACCAGAATACGGAAAACCGTGGAGGGGAAGGAATGAACCAGAGTGCAGGAACCGGCCAGAGTGTTCCAAACGGCCAGAATACGGCAATGAATCAGAGCATTCCAAACGGCCGGAATGCGAATACCTATGGGCAGAACATGTACCAGCAGGATGGCTATCGTCCGTATGCATACAATCGGTATCCGTACGGGATGTCAGAGCCTGCCGCTCCAGTCAAACAGAGCAATCCGTCTGCCGGTTTCGTAAAAGGAAGGCATAAAGCAAAGGGCGGATTTGGCAAACGTCTGCTGGCCGTGGCGTTATCGGCCGTCCTGTTCGGCGTGATTGCAGGCGGTGTGATGTTTGGCGTGAATTATGGCGCAGGGAGGCTCTGGAGTACAACATCCGAATCCGAAACCATTACGGGGCAGAATATGACAAATTCTAATCAGCAGGTTTCGGGAAATATGTCCGGAGCAGCTGCTGCAAACCCCGATAATACAGCTTCCGGACTTTCTCAGGTTCCGGTAACACAGCCGGTATCAGGGTCTGCAACAGGCGGCATTATGGTGATGGACGTGTCTGATGTGGCAACGATCTGTATGCCTTCGGTGGTATCCATTATCAATACGTATACAACCGCATATAACTATTTCGGACAGAGATATGAAGAGACATCCCAGGCAAGCGGAACAGGAATTATTATCGGGCAGAGCGAAACAGAACTGCTGATTGTGACGAATTATCATGTGATTGCCAATGCAGACCGGCTGGATGTCACATTTATCGATACAACGTCTGCGGTTGCCAACCTCAAAGGCTACGATGAAGATATGGATATTGCGGTGGTGGCAATCCAGCTTGCCGACATGTCGGACAGTACCATCCAGTCGATTGCGATTGCCATTCTGGGCGATTCCGATTCCCTTAAGGTAGGAGAACCGGCGATTGCCATCGGTAACGCGCTGGGGTATGGCCAGTCCGTAACGCTGGGTGTCATCAGTGCGTTGAACAGGGAACTGATGATTGACGGTGTGAATCATGTGCTGATCCAGACAGATGCGGCGATCAATCCGGGGAACTCCGGTGGTGCGCTGGTGAACAGCAGAGGTGAGGTCATCGGTATCAACTCCAATAAGATCGGCGGCAGTACTGTAGAAGGAATGGGATATGCGATACCGATCAGCCTGGTACGGGATCTGATTGATGAACTGTCACTGAAAGAAACCCTGATCAAAGTGGAGAGCGGTCAGGAAGGTTATCTGGGCATCTACGGCATGAACGTAACCGATGAAGTGTACGAGATGTACGATATTCCCAAAGGTGCTTACATCACCCAGGTGATTGAGGGTGGTGCTGCGGAAACGGCGGGACTGATGCGGGGGGATATCATTACCGCGCTGGAGGATAAACAGATCGAGAGCATGGAGGATCTGTCGAGGTACCTGCAGTACTATGCGGCAGGCACCCGGGTGACCATCACTTACCAGAGAAAAGAGAACGGGTATTATCGGGAACATACGGTTTCGCTTACCCTGGGAGAGAGATAGATCCGGGATCGCTCTTCGGCAATTCTACCGGAGCGGGAATCATTGATGGAAAGGACTTTGACACCCTGATCTGAAAAAGAAGTCATATGGTGAGAACCGGTGGATATGCAACAGGCATTTCTGCCGGTTCTTTTATGGAGAAAGAAACAGGGAATGCAATGTACGCAAGTTCGATTACCGAATGTGTTAAACGATTACCGATTATGTGGCATTATGAGCCTATCGAATTCGATGATATCGTGATGAAAATATGCAGAAATCTGGAGATTGACCCGTTGGAATTATCA
>JAEDCX010000100.1 GCA_016293925.1 Lachnospiraceae bacterium
CATGCTGTTATTGTATATTGGGGTATACAAAAAAACTGTTTGAATATGTTTTTAATAGAGAGGTTCAGGAAGGGGGAGCAGAGTGGACATAATCGGAGCGGCATTGAAGTCATTTGGCATGGAAGATGCGCAATATGACATGATCAGACATAACGAGAATATGACATGCAAGGTGATGCATGAGGGTCAATTCTATTCATTGAGAATACATCAGCCAATTGAGGGATTCTCCACGAGGCTGATTACCGGTTACAGGAATGATACGGAACTCATGAGAAGTGAAGTGGATTTGCTGTTGCATATGATACGGAACGGATTTGACCATCTGCAGAAACCGATGAAAAATGTACAGGGAGAATATGTTTCTGAAGTGGGTGACGGAATTCCGGCGATGCTTCTGACCTGGGTCGAGGGAACTGCCATTCCCGAAGAGGAAGGAGCGAAGTATGCGGAGGAGCTTGGTAAGCTGGCGTGCAGAATCCATCAGGCGGTAAAAGGGTTTGACGGCGAACGGATTGCGTATGACAATCGATTATGCGACAGAATGGCGGAAGAGATAAGAGAAGCGGTTGCAATCGGACATCTGCCGGCAGGTGTCGGGCAACGGTGTATGAGAGAATTATCAGTCGTCAGGAGGATCCAGGATAAATATGCCCGGGAGGGCAGAACCACAATGATTCATGCGGATTTGAGCCTGGGAAATATTCTGATTACGGACCATGGACTGATACCAATTGACTTTTCTCTGTCCGGGTATGGATCCCTGGCACAGGAAGCCGGTATGTTGATGTCGAATTATCAGGATGAGGATAGCTGTAAAAGACTACTGGAAGGGTTCTCCAAAGCCGGAGAAGAAATTGATGCAACGGATGCAGATATTTTTCTTGTCTTCAGCATTTTACTGTTTATTTGTACGCATCACAACAGGGTGTATCGGGAGGCGTGGTTCAGGAATGCCTTGGGGATGTGGTGCGAGAGCCTGTTTCTCCATGAATAGGCAGAAACAGGACCATTATCGATTTTTCTTTTTGGCAAACTTGCTGGCGTACATGTTCTGGTCTGCCTTTTCCATGCACTTACTGATATCATTTGCGGTGACACAGTTGGAATAACCGATGCTTACGGACAGAAGATAGGGTTTGCCGCTGGTCTCGTTGTATTCGTCCACCATTCGCTGAATCTCTGCCTGAATGCGACGGGGAACATCTTCGTCACGGGCCGTAATGCACAGGAGAAATTCATCGCCTCCGGTTCTGGCTGCGCTCACATTGTCACCGGAGACGTTTTTCAGAATGTCAGCCAATGCTTTCAGGGCATTATCACCTTCCAGATGACCGTATGTGTCATTGATCATTTTCAGCCCGTCCATGTCAAGACTCATGATGAAGAACGGATTGTTCTTGGATGCATCGTATCTCCTACGCCGCAGAATATTTTCGAATTCCCGACGGTTATACAATTCGGTAAGCGCATCACGTCTGCTCTGTTCAACAAACTGTAAGAACGCTTTGTTCTTATGCTGAAGATACACGCGGTTCATGCCCGCAACAATGCCCAGCAGCCAGAGGATGAAAAAGCGGCTCAGTTTCTCCGGATGCCGAGTTTTCAAAACAACATACCCGTAGCAGTTGTTTTTGTAGTGAAGCGGAAAGACATATATCGGTTTGCCATCGGTCCGGTGTTCTTCGGGAAGAATCTGATCGCGCGGGAATTCCTGATGACAGAACCGGTAATTGTTCTCTGTCCGCGATAAAATGCTGTACAGAGTCATATTGTCGGAATAATGTTCCAGAAGATCCGTGTTTACAGTATCGTCGCCCTCGGTGTCGTCGTGCACGCACAGACAGATGTAAGCTTCTTCATAGTCGAAATGTAAAGAATAATGGAAAGCACAGTTGATCAGTTCCTCGGTGGTAAGGCAACTTTCATACTCCGAATTCATGTAAGTGATCTGTCGGATTGTATCGTTCAGATAGTTAACCTGTTCCAGCAGTTCCGCATGATGGTTGACGGAGGATTGCCCCTTGCAACCGCAACTTCCTGCAAAGCAGGGAACAACCGGAAGAAAGGTATTCTGTTCCACCGTTTCTCCATGCAGAAGGCGCTCCAGAACATGAACTGCAGCAATTCCCATTTGTTCTGCAGGTACATTCATACTGGCAATACGGGGATCGGAATAGAGTACTTCTGCGATGTTGTCAAACCCGGAAACGCAGATGTCGCCGGGAACCTGTATGCCTCTTTTTTTCAATGCTTTTACGACTGAGAGCGCCATATAATCGTTAGCGCATACAATAGCCTCAGGCATATTGTCCGTTCCGTCGGAGAGGAACCATTCCACGGCAGCATCCCCTCTGTCCGTCCAATAGTTTCCTTCAAATATCATGTGCTCAGTAACCGGCAGATGAAACTCCGCCATGGTGTCCTGATAACTTTTCAGCCGTAATCTGGCATCTTCCAGTGAGAGAAGACCGGTCATGTGGCAGATTCTGCGGAACTGATGGACTTCAATGAAGTGTCTGACCATACAATCCATGGCACCGTAATCATCCACAAGAATATTATAGAACCGGTCATCCTGATACCGAAGGCAAATCACAGGGCAGTCAACTTCACTTTTTATTTTGCTTACAAGCTCTTCATAGACAGCCGTAGCACTGAAGGTGTCCGGCTCTACGATAATGCCGGCATAGCCTTTCAGTTGAGGGATATCCAGCATTTTCCTGTTATTATCTCCATGGAAGAAACTTTCACCGGCGGCACCAACGCTTGTAAATATTTCCAGATCAAATTTACCGGAGACACTTTGCGCAATTGCCCGGATGGTTTTGGACTGATAATCCTGTATGATGGTACCTGCGAAGAATGCGATTCTTATTGACATCGTGACCTGTGCCTTCTTTCTCTTATGTGTCTCAGTATGACTACGTTCTGATTACCATTATAACAGTATCTGAAGAAAAAACAAATAGCATTTTGTGTGCCTGCCCCGGGCGGAGCAGAAGAGTTTCCTGACGCAACGAAGCAGGCGACAAGGAACTCCGCTACAGCTCGGACTCAATCACGTCATCGGTATATTTCCGCTGCATATCATGCCGCTTCTTGCGGTTTTCGACGGTATCGAACAGGATAGAGAAATCATAATCCTCCGGATACAGTTCTGTTGCGGATACATGGAGTTTCACTCGCTTATGATTGATCCAGATCTTTTTGTTGGCTAACTGTACCTGTAACACGCCTTTTTCGTTGATCGGTGTACAAACGATCCCGATTTTGCGCTCGGGATAGATCATGACACTGTCACCAAGCCGGTACTTGGTGCGCAACAGAGACTGATTCCGGCCCGTGCCGGCTTTGACGATTCTTGCGGTGCTGCTGTGGCGGATGGAACTGTCCGGCTTCTGAAATGTATAGGAGCTTACAGCAGCTTCGCCGTATGCGGCACGGATGGCAACCCGCAGCATCTCATTGGGCATGCCAAGTCTGTCTGCAATATAGAATGCGCAACTTTCGCCGGCTTCCCCAATCACCATCTGATAGGAGGGGCGCAGCGTTTCCTTGTCGAAGGTCATTCTGGCATTGAGGATCCCATCTGTTTTGGCCGCATACTCTTTTACCTCGGGATAATGCGTTGTGACCAGGAAAAGAGCACCGCTTTTCCGCAATTCCTCGATGATTGCGATTGCAATTCCCATCCCCTCTGTGGGATCGGTTCCGGAACCCAGTTCATCCATAATCACAAGGCTGTCCGGGGTCACCTCCTTCAGTACTTCAAGCACATTGGTTATGTGGGCAGAGAAGGTAGACAGATTCTCCGACAGATTCTGTCCATCGCCTATGTCACACAGATAAGAACGGTTCATACAGAGTTGTGCCTGTCTGCATGTGACATGCAAGCCACACTGTGCCATGATGCAATTGAGCATAACTGTTTTGATTGCCACTGTTTTGCCGCCTGTGTTCGGACCGGTGATCACAATCCCCTGTACCGCACCGCCTGTCTCGAACTGCAGTGGAACAGCGGTTGCTCTGTCCATCAGCGGATGCCGGGCATCGGTTAACCGGATCCGGCGTTCCGCATGGATGACCGGCTCTGTTGCATCCATATCGATACTCAGCTTCCCCTTGGAGAATATGAAATCCAGCTTCTCAATCATGGCAAGATTCTCGTCCAATACCGGAGCCTGTGACATGACGATTGCGGACAAGGTATACAGGATACGATACGCTTCATTTTCTTCGTTGATCTTCAGTAGTTGCAGATCTTCATAGTATTTTGCGGCACCGGTGGGTTCAATAAACAATGTGCTGCCGGTAGATGATTTGTCGATAATGTTTCCGAATATTCTGAGTTTACAGTCTTTTTTCACGGGAAGACAGATACGGCCGTTCCGAAAAGTACAGTAGTTGTCTGCCATGCAGTCCTTGTGAGAGCGTATGATTTGTTCCGCACTCTGTTTCATCTGTTCTTCGCACTTGATGATCTGAGTTCGTAACCGGAATAATTCTCTGGAGGCGCGGTCATCCACGATACCGTTCCGTATTTTGGAGCAGATTTCTTCCCGCAGATCCGGAAGGGAATTCAGGTTCTCCTCGTAATATGCCAGGGAACATTGATACATCTTCCCTCTCTCCAGAAAGATACCGGTACGGCGGGTGATGGCGGCATGACAAGTGATGCCGGCGTGACAGAAGGGGAACAGAAGGCGGATGGTGTAACCGATGAAC
>JAEDCX010000101.1 GCA_016293925.1 Lachnospiraceae bacterium
ATGCAGAGCAGGGCACTGTGATCATCTTCTACCGCCTGCCCGCTTACCAGACGATTGAAAAAAGCAGAGCATTACAGGACCTTCTCGGAATACAGCATCTCCGTGCGGAATCGGTGAAACTGCAGGAGATCCGTCTCTTCGGCGGTTTCCTCCTGGGCGGTGAGACCCACTATTCATTCATCAAAGGAGAAGAGAAAGAACTGGTCGATATGGAACGGGAAATACCATGGTATGATATTTCGTCCAGAACCAAGTCTTATATGGTCGGCTTTCTTTCCGAAGAGGAGAAGAACTCCATGAGTCTGGAAAATGAAGATATGCCGGCAATCATCTGGAGAACCGGCACGGGAAACAGCTTCGTTTTCGCGGTCAACGGCGATTATATGAAAGGGGAGAATGCCCTGGGAATGCTGGATGCCATGATCTATGAGTCCGAAGAGTATGCACTTTATTCGGTGGTAAATGCACAGAATCTCTCGGTGGCAGGTTTCCCGGATCTGACTGTGGAAAATGAAAAGAAGATGGCGGAAGTCTACGGTATGACAACGCAGCAGTTCTGCCGGGACATTCTCTGGCCCTCCCTTGTTGCGGGTGCTCAGAAAGGGAACTGGAAGATCACCTCTTTCGTTTCGGTCAAACAAAAGGATCAATCAAAGAAAGAGCCGAATCAGGATGACCTGATCGATTATCTGAAATATTTTAATGAAACATCAGCGGAAGCCGGAGTATCTCTGGGACGAATCGAGAGTGACGATCTCGCTTCCTCGGTAAAGGATGAGAGCGACACCTTAAAAAGCTGGAACATGGATTATATATTCGCAGCCGGATTCGTTCGGAAGGAGAATCAGGACTGGCTTACGGAATTGACAGCTGAAGACGGAAAGATGAAATACTTCCGGGACATCCACACAGTCGTAGGCGCGTATGAAGAAGACGGACAGATCCTGTCGTGGCTGACGGATCAGATCACCCTTCAGAATACAACAACCGATTCCTATAAGCATAGTCACCGGGATAATCTACGGCTGAAAAGTCTGGAGACAGCGCTTGGCTACAGCAACATTCAGGTGGATATGTACCGGATCTTATGGCCCGAGAGCCGTAAAGATGAATGGCAAAGCGTCGCAGAGAAGATGGCCGCGAACATTGATACCTACTGGAAACCGTATGCCAAATTCGATAAGACGACGATCAGCGAGAGTGATAACAGAGTCCGCAATTTCTTAAATGGAAGCGTGGAAAGTACCAGAAAAGGAGACCAGATTCTGATAGAAACCAGGAATTTTTCCGGTGATGCGTATCTTCTGTTAAGAACACATGGAGAAACGCCGGAGAAGATGACCGGAGGAAGCTGGAAACAGATCGAAGAAGGTGCATATCTTCTTAAGATAACCTCAGAAAATGCTTCCGTTACTTTGAAATCTGACATAGAAACTTACTACAAATAATCGAATCATAGAGGAGGTACAGCAATGCGAATCTGTATTATAGCAGAAGGGTGCTACCCCTATGTGGTGGGCGGGGTGTCCGGCTGGGTCCATAGTATGATCCAGACCTTTCCGAAACAGGAGTTTATCCTGCTTACGATCATAGCAAGCCGGGAGCTGAGCGGGAAATTTGCCTATGAACTGCCGGAGAATGTAACCGAAGTCCATGAACTATATCTGGAAGATGTAGACTGGGGAAGTGTCAACAAGAGACATAAGACCAGACTGAATCAGAAGGAATACCATGCAATTAGAAGCCTGCTTCTGAACCAGGAAGTGGAGTGGGAGGAGATATTTGATTTCTTTCGGAATCATAACATTTCGATCAATCAGTTCCTGATGGGAGAGGACTTCTATCATGCGGTGCTGGACTGCTATAACCTGCAGTACCCGGATATCGTGTTCTCGGATTTCCTGTGGACGATGCGGTCGATGTATCTGCCGCTCTTCCTGGCACTGTCGATGGAAATTCCGCAGGCAGATGTATATCATGCAGTCTCGACCGGCTATGCAGGAATTCTGGGGAGCATGGGAAAACATTTTTACAATGCACAGTTCATCCTGTCCGAGCATGGAATATACACCAGAGAAAGAGAAGAAGAACTCATCAAGGCAGAGTGGGTACAGCGTCTTTATAAGAAAATCTGGATTCAGCAGTTCAAGAAGATGTCTCAAGTTGCATATAACAGGGCGGATGTCGTGACCAGCCTCTATCAGCATGCGAAAGAGCTTCAGATCGAGCTGGGCTGTCCGGAGGAAAAGACGAAGATCACCCCTAACGGGATTGATTGTAAACGGTTTGAGAACCTTCCGAAAACTCCAAAAGACAAAGAGGACTATGTCCACATCGGAGCCATCCTTCGCGTGGCACCGATCAAGGATGTCAAGACGTTGATCCAGGCATTCGCTTACGCCAGGAAAAGGTATCCGAAACTGAAATTATGGATCATGGGTCCTTACGATGAGGAGCCGGAGTACGCGGCAGAATGCTTTCAGATGGTGGAGATGATGGGAATCCCGGATGTGGAATTCACAGGCAGAATCCAGGTCACCGATTATCTGGGCTGGATGGATATGACCATCCTGACCAGCATCAGCGAAGGGCAGCCGCTCACAATTCTGGAAAGCTTTGCGGCGCACGTGCCGGTGATAGCGACCGATGTAGGAAACTGCAGAGGACTGCTGCATGGAGAAGACGATGAATTCGGCGATGCCGGAATCCTCACCCATATCATGAACATCGAGGAAATCGCAAATGCCATGGTGCATCTGGCAGAGAATCCGCAGATACGAAGAGAGATGGCAGGGGCCGGTTATCAGCGCCTGATAAGAAAATATAAGATCGAAGATATGAAAAAAACGTATGAAGCCATTTACCGGGAAGCGGCACAGAGGCAGAATCTGGAGTGGGAAGAACAGACGGAAGAAAATAGACAGTGACAGGATGAACCGGGTGACAGAAAAACGCATGGCAGAGACTTGTATGGCAGAGACGCATGGCATAGACACGCATGCAGAAAGGAGAAGCGTATGGCAGGAATCGGTGTAAAACTGAACCGCATTTATCGTAAGAATACGATTACCACCAACATAATAGGGTTCTTCTACAGCACGGTTGTAACGATCGCACCGGTACTTGTTGTGATCATCAACCTGATGCTGATGCAGAAGGTACTGAAGTTTAATACAGTCCGTTACATAGACCGGGAAATCTTTTCCTGTACGATTCTGTATATTTTTATCTTCTCCCTCCTTACGACATCACCATTTAACGCGGTGTTATCCCGCTATATGTCGGATGTGATCTTCGAGGAACGATTTGAAGATGTACAGCCATGCCACAGAGTCGGGCTTATGACCAATATCTGTTTCAGCTGCCTGTTCGCGATTCCATTTTGCTTCTGGGAGCACCTGGTCGGAGGTGTGCCGATCTATTACGTGTTTACAGGCTACTGCTGCTTTGTCAGTCTGGTCATCGTATTCTACAACATGCTGTATCTGTCCATCTGTAAAGAGTATAAATTGATTTCCTTTTATTTTTTTATGGGAATGGCAACCGCATTTTTACTGTCACTCTTCCTGCGTTATGTATGCAAAGTCAGCATCACGTACAGTATGCTTCTGGCGCTGACGGTGGGATTCTTCTTCACAGCAGTACTGGAATGGGCGAAGATCCATCAGTTCTTTCCGGATAACAGTGAGGAATACAGGAGAGTATTTGAATACTTCCGGAAATACTGGCAATTGATACTGATTAATTTTCTCTATACCCTGGGACTTTTTATTCATAATTTCGTGTTCTGGGGAACGGATATGGCCATGCATCTGGTCCGCACCTTCGTGTGCAACCAGCCCTATGATATGGCAACCTGTCTTGCGATGTTCACTAACGTATCGGCAAGTGTCATCTTCATCTCCCGCGTGGAAATGTATTTCCATGAACGCTATCGTGCGTATGCAGATGCCGTATTTGGAGGAAGGGGCATTGATATCCGCAATACGAGAAAGCGGATGTTCCGTCAGCTTGGAAGCGAACTGATGACATTGGTGCGCCTGCAGTTTATTGTGTCCGTATTCATTTACCTGATCTTTGTAATTTTCCTGCCGGGTATGGGCTATGCCGGTCTGGTCATGCGAATCTACCCGATGGTGGCAGCCGGATACTTTGTCCTGTTCCTGATGTACTCGGAGATTATCTTCCTGTATTATTTTGAAGATTTAAACGGGGCACTTTTTACCGCGGTCTGCTTTTGCCTGGGTACTTTTCTCGCCAGCCTGGCTGCAGTGAATCTAAGCCATATTTTCTACGGAACCGGGATCTGGATCGGTTCGGTGATTGGATTTACGGTCGCCTATCTGCGGCTCAGGTGGCTGGAACGCAATCTGGATGAGCACATGTTCTGCAGAGGAAATATTATGAAACAGGCCAAAGGAATCAAACCTTCTCCGAAAGTATTTGATCTCAGGGAGCAGAAAAAATCGGAGGCAAGCCTGGAAATCGAGGAGCATGCTACAAAAGAGGAGGAAGCGAAGAACTGATGAAAAATATACTATTTGTCATCAATACACTTGGGTATGGCGGTGCCGAACGGGCGATGCTGGATCTGTTCGACGCGTTGGATCCGGAAAAATATGAG
>JAEDCX010000003.1 GCA_016293925.1 Lachnospiraceae bacterium
GTACAGCCATACGGTTAGCGGTGATATTCAGCTGTCTGACCAATATAGTCAATGTAATCATGATACCACCCCAGATAAGTACCTCCTGCACCTGTTTTCCCGGTACCACGTTATCAATCATATGCTCCAGTACATAAGGAATCATCAGTTCTCCCATGCTGCCTGCAACCTTGATTACCGTTCCGATCACCATAACAGATATGTATTTTTTCAGATAAGAGAGTATGAATTTCATGAATCTATTATAGAGCCTGTTGGGATGAAAAGTAAAGAACAGACTGCCTTTTCACAGTCTGTTCTCTCCAAACGCTTCCCCATGCAGGGCACTGTATGCCTGTCAGCACGATGATGATTTCTGTGTCAATACTTTTTTCTGGTAGCTTTTCTTACCGCATGCCGGACATACCATCTTACGGGATCTGCCGATGTGTCTTGCCAAAAATACCTGCCGGAAGGTCGGCTTATGGCAATGACCGCATTCTGCACATTCATAGAAGCCTGCCGTCTGCTCCACAAACAGTGCCATGACAACACAGGCCAGGAAATCCAGAATCCCAACCGCCATCAGAACAATTGCCGGAATCTGCTCGCTCTCCCACAGCAATACGCCGATGATCATCAGGATCGCACAGTTAATCGTTCCCATGAGTCCGATGAACAGTTCCAGATGAAGCATCGTCCTGCTCTGCTCCTCCTCCCTCTTTTTCAAGGTAATAACCAGTTCCTCCGATACTTTTTCTGCATCTTCCATCATAATTCTTTCTCCTCTCAACAATTCATTCACATTGATAGAAAGAAGATCACACAATTCCAGCATCACGGAGGAATCCGGCATAGACCGCCCGGTCTCCCATTTGGATACTGCCCGGTCTGTGATTCCGAGTTTCTCTGCCAGCATCATCTGTGTGAGATTTTGCTCCTTGCGGCACATTGCAATAAACTTACCGATTTTAACCTGATCCATGATTGTCTCTCCTTTTGTGTTCTTCTTTGTGGTTCCATCATAAGCTTTTGGAGCCAAAAAGAACACGAACTGTTGGTTGAGAACTTGCCAATCAATACTTATCCGGCGAATCTGTCCCGCTTTCCGTGGCCATTTTCCGCAGAATCGGCTCCGGATCCCGGTTCAGCTGCGCCATACTGGAGAACGCCTGCAGCAACAGCTTCGCGCTGTCATATCGCAGCATCTCGTCTCCCCGGTCCAGATATGCTTTGAAATGATCCACCTGCCAGATCATCATGTCCGACAAATCCTTCCCCGCAATCCGCAGATCACACAGAAACTCTCTTCTGTCATAGTAATAGGCAAACTCCCGCAGCAGCCCTTCCGTCCCGCACAGATCATTCCAGAACTGCTCCAGAAATGCCTCGTCATACCCCGCCGCATCGCACAGTGCAGCCGCATACCCATGCAGCTCACGCATCGCTTCCTGTAGTTCCATCTCTCCACCTCCCTGACTCACTTTGATTCTCTGTATGATTGTACCATAGATCCGCAATCCGGAAAAGAGCATGCGGACAGATCGACGGCTTTTGACCGCTTTCCGCGCGGATTCGTTTTCACGGTTGATTTTTGCCCCAAATCCCTTTAGACTATACCTATACCAAATACACCGGAGAGGCAGTTAGTATGAAAGAAAAATTATACACAATCCCTTTGAATGATGCGGTTATGGCGAATGATGAATGTCCCTTCTGCTTCATCGAACGGAAACTGGAACAGGATCTCATGGATTTCGTACTCGGTAACAGCGCATCCTATATGGAAGCGGACGTCCGAGACATGACGGACCGTGCAGGCTTCTGCCGTGATCATTCCCGCAAGATGTTTGAATACGGCAACACCCTCGGCAACGCCTGGATTCTGAAAACGCATCTGATGCGACTGAACAAAGAAATGAAGCAGGAGATGAAGCATTATTCCGGACACGCAGGCGGTGGGCTCTTCAAGAGCAGGACAGCCTCCGGGAAAAACAATTCCCTGAGCACCTGGATCCAGTCCAAGCAGGACTCCTGTTATATCTGCAACCAGTTTCAGGAGATGTACCAGCGTTCTATGGATTCTTTCCTGAACCTGTATGTGAAGGACAGTGAATTCCGGGAGAAGATCCTTGCCAGCAAAGGCTTCTGCCTGTATCACTTCAGCGACCTGTGCGAATATGCCCAGTCCCACCTGAGCGACAGAGAGCGCTCCGGCTTCTTCCCTCCCCTCTTCGATCTGATGTCGAAGAACATGGACCGCATCTTTGAGGACGTTTCCTGGCTGGTGGAGAAATTCGACTACCGCAATGCCGACGCCGACTGGAAGAATTCCAGGGACGCCATCCAGCGTGCCATGCAGAAGCTGAAAGGCGGTTATCCGGCAGATCCGCCCTACAAGATGAAGAAATAGCGTGGTTGCGACGGATGCCTGATTCCCGCAGCAGATATCCGACAAAAAAGCTGTATGCCCGCGGAACGTTCTCCCGGCATACAGCTTCTCTTTGTCTGTTTCTGACAGCCTCTGTTTAGGTATAACACAATGCACGCATCATATTCAGATAGGTCACGGCGCCGTCATAGAACCGGTCCGGATCAAACGTTCCGTCCGTGAAGATCTCCACCATAATCCCCTGTATAGTCAACTTCAGCATATTATGGACCATCTCAAAATCCGAACGGTCATTGAACAGAGACAACTGGGCTTTCCGGAAAAAAGCATCCTCATAATCCCGGTACGCCCGAATCTTCTCCCGCACCTCCTGAGACAGCTCCTCACTGTCTTCCTTCATGGCACGCTCCAAAAAATACTGCATATATGGATAATTTCGCATAATCTGGGTACGAATTCCCAGAAGCTGCTGATAAATCACAAAATAATCCTTCTCCTTGGAGGACACCATCGCTGCTGTCTCCAGCATCGTATATCTGCTGCTATAGTCTACCAAAAACTCGTATAATCCCGCCTTGCTTCCAAAATAGTGAAATAATAATCCTTTACTGATTCCGGCCTCTCTGACGATATCATCTGTGCTTGCACGCTTGTACCCATTCTCTGCAAACATCTTTAGAGACGCATTGATCATACGATCCTGCTTCTCCTTCTTCAGATCAAAAAACTTCTCGTTCATTCCCATCCCATCCCTTTGACTTTGGTAGTCGATTTTCATCATATCATAGGAAATTGGGGCTTTCAAGACAGATTTGGAAACTAGTGATAAGCTTTTTTTCAGATACAAGATGTTGTGTTTTGATCGACTCCCGTCGAGGAATTCTAAAGTTCCTATAAAATTTTGAATAATCACTTTTCAATTCCGTAAAATAGTATTAAAATACCTATATCTGACATCGAAAGGAGAATCCACATGAAGAAGTTTGGTAAATTCTTATTACTTACCACTGTTGTTGGTGCTGCAGCCGGATTGTATGTTTATTCTCAGAAGAAAAAGCAGGAAGAGAATGACGATTTCGAACTGGATGACGGTGAGTCATCTGATGATTCCGCAGACTCTTCTGAAGACGCAGATCGTTCCTATGTAAACCTGGATCTTGATGCTGCCGCAGAGACGACCGCTGCCAAGACAGAGGAATTCTTTGATGACGAGGAAACACAGACTGCTCCGGAAGCTGAATAGACCGGTTTGCGGGAGGATTTCCTATCCGAATTGTATAACTCATTCAAAAAGCGTTCTGCATGTACTCCTACATACAGAACGCTTTTCAGTACTGATATCTGATTGTTACTCCTCTTCCGGCGCCTTCTTCAGAAGCAGGTTTGTGAGAATACCCAGAATCAAAGCCACTGCAACCTCTGTGATGGTAACCTTGCCGAAGTTTACAGTCAATCCACCGATACCCGCAATCAGAATCACGGACACAACGAACAGGTTTCTGTTCTTGCCAAGATCCACTGCCTGAATCATCTTCAAACCGGATACTGCAATGAATCCGTAGAGAGCCATACAAACACCACCCATGACACAGCTCGGAATGGAATTCACAAATGCAATGAACGGAGAGAGAAAGGAGATCAGGATTGCTCCGACTGCCGCTGCAATAATGGTTGCCACAGAAGCGTTCTTCGTAATGGCAACACATCCGATGGACTCACCGTAGGTCGTATTCGGACAACCGCCGAAGAATGCACCGCACATGGAACCTACCCCATCCCCGAGAAGTGTTCTGTGGAGACCGGGCTCCTTCAGAAGATCACGCTCAATAATGGAGGAAATGTTCTTGTGGTCTGCAATATGTTCTGCAAATACAACGAAAGCAACCGGGATATAGGCAACTGCAATGGAACCCAGATAACCTGCGTTCATCTCACGAAATCCGTCTACTGCCGTTAAGAAGGTAAAGTCGGGAACGGCAATGAAGGTCTTGATACTTACACCACCCTCTGTCAATGCCTTGAAAGAATCGAAGGACAGAAGTTTGATGGAATCACAGTCTGTTGCATTCCCGATCAGTGTCAGAACAAGCGCAAACGCATATCCGGCCAGAATACCGTAGATAAACGGAATCAGACGTCCGGATTTCTTGCCGTAGCTGGAGCACACCATCGTCACAGCGATGGTAATCAGACCGCACAGAAGAGCGACATTCGGATGGGCAGAGCCACCTTTCACAATATCACCCATGGCATTGCCGGCAAGAGAGAGTCCGATGATCGCAACCGTAGGTCCGATTACCACTGCCGGCATCAGCTTGTTGATCCAGCCAACCCCGACGAATTTGACGATAATCGCAATCACAACGTACACAAGACCTGCAAAGACTGCACCAAAGATCAATCCAAGGTATCCAAGTTGCATGGAAACGCCGCCGGCAAATGCAGCGGCCATGGAGCCTAAGAATGCGAAAGAAGATCCCAGGAACACGGGACTCTTTCTTGCGGTGAACAACACATAAACCAAAGTACCTACACCGGCTCCGAACAAGGCTGCGGCTGAACTCATGTTGCTTCCCGTTGCAGAGTTCGTGATAATCGGGACCACCAATGTCGCCGTCATAATCGCCAACAGCTGCTGAATCGCAAACACAATAAGTGCACCGAATTTCGGCTTATCTTCTACCTGATAAATTAATTTCATACCCACCTCCATAAAGAATACATTTACTACTCTGATGTTAGCACAGGCCATGTACTTTGACAATTCTTTTTCACGAAAAAATGACTTTTTTTGTCCAAAAAACACACGATCTTGTGTTTTTTTGTTGTTATGTCTACTACATGTGACCCGCCAACGACGGTGTATCATTCTCCCGGTGAGGTTCCGTTTTCCCCTTTCCACAGACTTCTGACACCCGGATCCTATCATGCAAAAAGCACCCGCCCATGCCCCTCCGGTTCTCCCCGGAGCACAGGTGGATGCTTATGAAATCCATCCAAAACTACTTCCCCATCTTCTGTTCTTTAATCTTAATCATCAACATCTCTTTCAGATCCCGCGCTTTCTCTTTCATGCGGGGATTGGCCACGGAAGAGACGAGGATAGAAGAGACCAGTTTGGATGCCACATCATACTGGTCGAAGCGCATTGCCGTAACCGCAATCAGGTAGTCAACGGTACACTCATCCATACCGCACATCGGATATCCTTCGGACTGTCTTGCCGCGAGAAATCCCTCCATTGCATTCCGCAGGAATTCATTCTCCGCGTCCTCACATTCCTTCTTCTGCTGTGTGAAGTTCGAATCCTTGACGTTCAAATGCTCTGCCTTGCCTCGAATCAGCCAGGCAGCCTTCAGACAGATATATGCCTTCTCACTTGGCTTCGCCTGCTTGACAATGGCATTGGCCAGTGTCAGCTTATATCGCTCCAATGCCTGATCGTATGTATAGATCTCAGAAGTTTCTTTCTGCGGCTTGAAAGTTTTCGTGATCTGCTCCTGAATCTTCTTCGCCTGTGGCGCCGTCAGGAATTTGAAATACCGGCTCAAGGATGTATATCCGCATTTGGGACAGGATATCACATCATATTTCAGCATATCAATATTTTCGTATTTCGGTCTTAAATCAAGATCGGTTCCGATCAGCTTCGCCTTGCCGATTTTCACCGTTTTTGATTTGAATTCGCAATCACAGATGGGACAATTCTGTGTTTTATCAAACAGAAAATCCTGCTCGGAAGGGGCAGACGGTGCTACTGCCTGCTTGATTTCCTCCGAAGCTTCTTTCTCATAGAGATTCATCCCCTCCAGACCACCGAGACCAAATTGTTCCAGTCCAGATAATAAACCTGCCATAATACCTCCCATAATCCGGGAACCTGCTCCCTTATCTTTCCCCGGGTCCTATTTCCCCTGTTATCCGGTTCCCCCGAACCGTTTTTCTCATCCCTTGGGCAGTACAAAAGAACTCTTCAGGGAAACGATTCTGTTGAATACAAGCGCATCCGGTCTGGAATCCTTGTAATCCACGTTGAAGAAACCGTTTCTGACAAACTGGAAGCTGTCATATGCTTTCGCGTCCGCAAGTGCAGGCTCCAGACAGCAATCCTTCATCACGGTAAGCGAATTCGGATTCAGATTCAGACTTCCGTCCTCCTCATTGTATACACCCTTCTCTTCATCCACAATATTCTCATACAACCGGACTTCCGCCCTGACCGCATACGGCGCCGGCACCCAGTGGATGGTACCCTTCACCTTTCTGCCCTCGAAGCCGGAACCGGCTTTTGTCTCCGGATCATAGGTACAATGTACTTCCACCACCCTGCCGTTCTCATCCTTCACATAATCCGTACAGGTCACAAAATAAGCATGCATGAGACGTACTTCATTGCCCGGGAAGAGACGATAATACTTCTTCGGAGGCTCTTCCATGAAATCCTCTCTCTCGATGTACAGTTCCCTGCAAAACGGCACCTTGCGAGAACCAAGTTCGGGATTCTCCAAATTGTTGGCTACATCAAGATATTCGGTTTCTCCCTCCGGATAGTTATCAATAATCAGCTTGATCGGATCCAGAACCGCCATCATACGTGGCTTCTTCATCTTCAGATCCTCACGGATACAATACTCCAGCATCGCATAATCCACGCTGGAATTACTCTTGGACACACCGCACAGATCCACAAACATCTTGATGGATTCCGGTGTGAATCCGCGGCGGCGAAGGGCTGCGATGGATACCAGCCGGGGATCATCCCAACCGTCTACGATTCCTGTCTCCACCAGTTTCTTAATATATCTCTTCCCCGTCACCACATTGGTCAGATACATCTTGGCAAACTCAATCTGTCTCGGCGGGTTCGGAAATTCCAATTCTCTGACTACCCAGTCATACAGAGGTCTGTGATCCTCAAATTCCAACGTACAGATGGAATGCGTAATACCTTCGATTGCATCTTCGATCGGATGGGCAAAATCGTACATCGGATAGATGCACCATTTGTCCCCGGTGTTCTGATGGGACATATGAGCCACGCGATAGAGAATCGGATCACGCATATTGATGTTTGGGGATGACATGTCAATCTTCGCCCGAAGGGTCTTCTCTCCGTCCGCGTATTTGCCGGCTTTCATGTCTTCAAACATACGGAGATTCTCTTCCACACTTCTGTCCCGGTTCGGATCGTTCTTCCCCGGCTCGGTCAGTGTCCCTCTGTATTCCCGCATCTCATCCGCTGTCAGGTCAGACACATACGCCTTCCCTTTCCGGATCAGCGTCAACGCGCCCTCATACATCTGATCAAAATAGTCGGAAGCAAAGAACAATCTGTCCTCCCAATCCGCTCCCAGCCATTCGATATCCCGTTTGATGGACTCTACGAATTCCGACTTCTCCTTGGTCGGGTTCGTATCGTCAAACCGCATATTGAATTTACCGTTATATTTCTGTGCAAGCCCGTAATTCAACAGAATACTCTTGGCATGCCCGATATGAAGATATCCGTTCGGTTCCGGCGGAAATCTGGTATGAACCGTATCATAAACGCCCTCTGCCAGATCCTTTTCAATCTCCATCTCGATAAAGTTTCTGGAGACAACCTCTCTGTCTTCTCCATTCTCTGTCATCTTTTTCTCTTCCATCCTAAGGTACTACTCCCTCATTCATGTTTGTCGTGTAAATTCCATTATATAGGATTTTTATGCACAGTGCCACCTAAAAATTGCTCTGTTCTTGTTCTTTCTGATGTACATATTTGGATTCAAAGCGGTCTCTGGGCATCGGTCTGTCAAAATAATATCCCTGAATCATTCTGACCTGCATCCCCTCCAGAACCTTATACTGCTCCTTGGTCTCAATTCCTTCCACGCACAGACTGACCCCGATCGTATTGGCCAACTCACCGACCATCTTAATGAAAGACTGGGAATAGGCATCCTCTGCCAGATCCCTGACGAAGCTCTGATCTACCTTGATCACGTCAAATGAAATCTCTCTGATATGGTTGAGCGAAGAGTACCCGGTTCCGAAATCATCCAGTGCGATCCGAACGCCAAGCTGTCTGATCTTATCGAGAATCTCTTTCATACGCTGCATATCGTTAATGGCAAGACTCTCCGTCACCTCCAGCGTCAGATTCCTCGGATTGATTCCGGTCTCCTCAAGCGCCTGCTCCACAATCTCTTTGATATCTGTCTGCAGCAACTGAACCACCGACAGGTTCACATTGACCTTGTAGTCCGGTTTACCGTTATCGTTCCAGTATTTGCAGGTCTTGCAGGCTTCCCGCAGTACATAGTTGCCGATCGGATTAATGAGTCCGAGATATTCGGCCAGCGGAATGAACTCTGCCGGCGGAACGAATCCCAGCTCCTGGGAATTCCATCGGATCAACGCCTCGGCACCGCAACAAGGCGTACCCTCCTTGGAAATATCGACGATCGGCTGGTAGTATACCTCGAACTCCTGATATCCCTGCACCGTGGCGTCCCGCATATTTTTCTCCATATCCAGCCTCTTGCTGGATACGGAATCACTGTTATTCCTATATTCCGCCACACGGTTCTTGCCGCTTTTCTTGGCCTCGTACATGGCGATATCTGCCTTTTTGATCAGATCCTGTACATTCTCACCCGCCGTCGGAAACTCTACGACGCCCATACTCATGGTACAGTAATAATCTGCATCTTTCAAAAACCAGGGTTTGGAGAAAATCGACTTAATATCTTCGATAATCAGGCTGACCTTGGGAAAATACTCAATCGGGACGATAATGACAAACTCATCGCCGCCCATTCTGTAACAAGTATTGGTGATCCCCTCAATACGCTGCAGACTGTGGGAAATCGCTTTCAGCAGCACATCCCCGTACTGATGACCGAGGCCATCGTTAATATGCTTGAAATCATCCAGATCCAGATAGAGAAGCGCACCTCTCTGCCCCTTCTTCTTGGCCTCATCAATATGCCATGCAAGATCCCGTTCACAGCACATTCTGTTAAACAGGCCCGTCAGGAAATCCGTATACGCCTGCTGCTCTATCTTCTTCTGGTAATTCTTCTTCTCCGTAATATCGTATGCCGCATATACTCTGGATGCACGCCCATCCACCCATTTCAGGTCGGAAGCGTGTATCTCATACCAATTGCCGGTAGCCAGGTGCTGTACCTCATAATGATTCTCCGCACTCTTCACCGGTTTCCCGTCCACGAATATCTCTTTCAGGGAATTGTTCTCCAATTCCTCGGCAAAAGCACCCTTCAACACCCGGTTGGCAAAAAGTATCCTGCCGTCCTTCACATCCTCCACATAGATCGCCGCTCCCATGTGGTCCAGAATGGATTCCAGCGATGCGTAGGAACTGATCAAGGAATTCTTCTGAATCCGCTTCATCATCACGCTCTGAATAATCTTGGCGGCATCGTTCATGAACTTGATGTCATCCACATCATATGTCCGTTCCGTCTTGCACTCATTGAAACAGGCATACATACTGATCTTGCCATTGATGGTAATCGGAATCACCGCAATCGTCCTGATGTGATTCCGGTGCAGTTCTTCCCGCTCTGCCTGATTCACACAATGATTCAGGCTTGTAATATATGTTTTCTCGTGGCATAGAAGATTCGATCTTGTCAGTCCCCGGGTCTGATCGAAAATAGATACAATCCCCTGATTGCAGAACTCTGCAAGGATATCCATCGTGGTTCCGTCCTGATTCACCCGGATGACCTGCCCGGAACTGATCTCCAGATACTGCACCGCAATCTTCAGAATCTGCGTTGCCACTTCTTCAATTGTCCTGTCGCTCTCCAGAAGGGAGACCACCTGGGTAAACGCCTCAATCCGTTTCAGGGAGTGACTCATATCCTCCCTGGAGGATCTGTCCTTCATGGCTTCGATATTCATCTGCTGGGACTGGATGCGCGCATCCACCATTTTGAACGTTATCTCCCGCATCAGATCCAGCATATCCAGGAAATGTCTCTCACTGATCGTGCGGGATATCCCTGCAAGGAGATTCTCCGGCCGCATATCGGGCGTTGTCTCCAACACCGCACAGATAATCCAGTTCAGGTAAATCGCACCCTTACTGCGGATGGAAATCGCCGCAACGCGCACGTTATCATAACCGGTTTCCACAATGACCTGCTCTTCCAGTGCATTCTCCGATACCTGCCTGCATGCACGCAGAAAGGTATCCATGCCAACCTTGTCAAAGATGACCGATACATCGTCCTTATCCCCCGACATATCCGTAATCATCCTGCCCTCCGTGTCCATTGCAAACGCAAATACGCCGGCCACCCTGCAGAATCGGTTCTGAATCTTGTTCAGCCCCTTTACTTCCAGGACGCCCCGCATCGGATCCTTCTGAAGAACCACATTGCCACGTTCTGTCATCCATGCCTCCCAGTTTCACAAAATTGCGCAAAAAAATACCCCTTACACAATTTCCGTATGTCAATATTTTACATGAAACGGCATGGTTTTGCAACAAAATGCCTCCTAAATCCATCGCAAATTTTACAATATATTCCGACCTTTCTGGTACTACAGTACTATTGTTATGCGCATTTTGTTCCCAGTTGTGCGCAAAATACCCACAGTTTTACCACTTCCTCTCGCCAAGCCAGCGGTTCACCTTTTCCATCAGACCATTCACAGACCCCAACAGATCCATAAACAGAACTGCTGCCAGTGACCTAATTGGTTTTATCAGCAGAACACCCGCCGAATTTTCCTCTTTGTAAAGACCAGAATGTTAAAAACGGCAGCCCCGGTCATACCGGAACTGCCGTCATACTATCTGTCCGTCAGTCAATTCATGCCAGCCGACGAATGCTGCTAGTTGTCACCCACACTATAGTTGGGAGCTTCTTTGGTAATATGGATATCATGAGGATGACTTTCCTTCAGGGATGCAGCAGAAATCTTGATAAATCTGCCCTTCTCCTTCAGTTCTTCAATGGTAGAACATCCGCAATAGCCCATACCGGAACGGATACCGCCCACCAGCTGGTATACGGTGTCTTCTACATTGCCTTTGTATGCAACCCGTCCTTCCACACCTTCCGGAACCAGCTTCTTGGCATTCTCCTGGAAGTATCTGTCTTTGCTTCCGTTCTCCATGGCGGAGATGGATCCCATACCGCGGTATACCTTATATTTCCTTCCCTGGAACAACTCAAAGGTTCCCGGGCTCTCCTCACAGCCTGCGAAAATACTTCCCATCATACATACGCTTCCGCCTGCGGCAATTGCCTTGGTCATATCTCCCGAATATTTGATACCGCCGTCCGCAATAATCGGAACGCCATACTCTTTTGCAACCGCATAAGCATCCATAATAGCAGTTACCTGAGGAACTCCGATTCCTGCCACAACACGGGTCGTACAGATCGATCCCGGTCCGATACCGATCTTCACCGCATCGGCACCCGCTTCGATCAATGCCCGGGTTCCTTCCCCGGTAGCTACATTGCCGGCGATCACCTGAAGATCCGGATACGCATCCTTAATCATTCTGACACAACGAAGAACGTTCTCGGAGTGCCCGTGAGCGCTGTCCAGAACCACAACGTCTACCTTGGCTGCAACCAATGCCTGCACGCGGTCCAGAACATTGGCAGTGATTCCTACTGCCGCGCCGCAGAGCAGTCGTCCCTGCTCGTCCTTGGCTGCCAGGGGATATTTGATTGTCTTCTCAATATCTTTAATGGTAATCAGACCTACCAGATTGAAATCATCATCTACGATCGGAAGTTTCTCTTTTCTGGCTGCCGCAAGGATCTGTTTTGCTTCCTCCAGAGTGATACCCGCCTTCGCAGTAACAAGACCCTCACTGGTCATGGACTCTTTGATTTTCTTGCTGAAATCTGTCTCGAACTTCAGATCACGGTTGGTAATGATACCAACCAGCTTCCTGCCCTCTGTGATCGGAACGCCGGAAATTCTGAATTTGGCCATCAATGCGTCTGCATCTGCCAGTGTATGTTCCGGTGAAAGAGAAAATGGATCGGTGATAACTCCGTTTTCAGAACGTTTTACCTTGTCAACTTCTTCTGCCTGGGCTTCAATGGACATATTCTTGTGAATAATTCCGATACCGCCCTGTCTGGCCATGGCAATCGCCATCCTGTGTTCCGTAACGGTGTCCATTCCTGCGCTCATCATAGGAATGTTCAGTTTGATTTTCTTCGTAAGATGTGTTGAAAGATCCACCTGATTAGGAATTACATTGGAATAAGCAGGTACCAAAAGTACATCATCAAATGTAATGCCTTCGCCAATAATCTGACCCATTTCTAACTTCCTCCTCAAGATTCATTTGTTACGACATATTCCCGCCAAAAAGAATACTCAGCACCGGAATAAAACAATTTAATTGTATGCAAGTGTAACAAATTTGCACAACCGTGTCAAGAACAAAACGACGCTCGTTTGCAAACACGGAAAAGCCTGCCAAAAAAGAAAAAAGAGACCGCAGACACTGTCTGAAATCTCTCTCTTATCCTCTTGCCTATCTGATGAAAACTTTACGCGGGGAAATCCCGTGAATCGCCTTAATCAACGCCTCATTCGGCTCAAAGACGATCTTCTTGCCACCATCTGCGATCAGCATGTATCTGGTATCCGGATCATGCAATTCTCCTGTGGAATAGTCCAGTTCCTTCCCCTCTCTGTTCTTGTAGGAATCCAGTTCATGAGAATGGTAGGGAGCCATCAGTTCCATGCCGCCGAGATCCAGTTTCTGAACCCGCTTCCGTCTGGACTGGTTACAGATCTTATCAATGGTCAGTTCCTTGTCACAATAACAGTACTCATATTCCACATGGGAGTTTCCTCTCACAACAAACCAGACAAAGCCAAGCACAAGAGCAGGCAGCCACAGGATTGTAAGTCCGGTCAGAAATCCGAACGCAAAAACGCCCACCGACAGTCCCAGAAGCATGCAGCAAAGCAGTAGATTCCCTACCCTGTTTTTCCTTTTCACCAGCTGTTCGATAAATGAATTGTCCATCGTAAACCTCACTCGCACTTTTTCCCCGACAGATGCGGGTTTTCCTTATTTATCATAGTACAAATTCTCCTTCCGGGCAAGTGATATCCGAGTGTTTATATTTTTTTAAGACTTCCCTGCGTTGACATCCGAATCGCTACTGCCTATGATAAACATAGCGCTATATACGGAGGAAACCACCATGTCCATGCACGATGAATTGAAACAGGAACGCCAAAAGCTGAAGGGAAAGCCCTTTGCAGAGAAATTCAGCTGGTTCATGCATTACTATAAATGGGTCGTCATTGCCCCCATTGCCATCGTCCTGATCATTCTCTACATCAACAGTCAGAGCCTTAGCAGTCGGAAAACGCCTACCATTGATTGTATTTTCATCAACAAACCGGAGAGCCTGCAGCTGCATCTGCTGACCGTATCGTATGGAGAATATGTAGACCGGAAGGAGCAGATCAGTCCGCTCAATACCACTTCCTATCCTCTGCGCATCCGGGTCGACGGCACACTGGATCCGGCTTATGCGGAATTCGCTTCCGATCTGATGACACTGGAAAATACCGGTTCGATTGACTTCATTTTCGCAGATACGGCTTCCGTCAGTTATCTGGCCAAGGCGGGTCTGATCTGTGACATGTCGCTCGTCTTAACCGGCGAACAGATGGATGCATTCCGGGAGTACATCTATTACGTTGATTATTCCAGTCCCACCACCGGAGAGACTACCCGGTATCCTGTGGGCTTCCAGGTACAGAACACCGCCCAATATCAGAAATGCGGCGGTCCCTCCGACACAGAATATATACTGTGTACGGTTCAGGATCCGCCGCATTCAAAAAACATTTATCCGTTTATTCAATTCATGTATCAGCCGTAGTATCCCCGGAATTCTGCGGGTTCAAATCCGGCACAGGAGTATTTTCGTCTAATCCTTCCGAGGACGGATCATACTCCTCTTTTTTGTTCTCTGATTCCACAGGTTCCGGATGCTCCGCAAGATATTGCTTTAATTCCGCGCTTGTCATCTCCGTTCCGTCGGTGTGGAATCCGGCCCGCGCCATTTTATCCTCCACCGCGGCAGGAACGATATTCTCCGCATCCTCGTACAGATCATCGATATACTGATAGTAATCATAATCAAAAATCTTATCCGCTACCTTGAAACGGGTTCTTACCGTGCTCTTTACCGCCTTGATGTAATCCTCACTCACCGGATCGTCTGTCAGATAGGTAATCTCCCCATTGGAAGCGTTGTACATCGCCTTATCGGTAATCCAGCTCCTGTTATTGAACATCACAAGTCCTTCACAGTCGGACAGGATATCCCGACCGACAATCAGTCTGGAATCATAATCCAGTCCCATCAGGTTGGATACGGTAGGAAGAATATCCAGGCTGCTGCAGACTTTGTCCACCACAACAGGCTCCTTCATGCTGCCGGACCAGATGATCAGCGTATTTTTGAACCACTCAAAGTTGCCGTCCAGCGTATGTCCCGCCAATTCGTCACATACTTCTTTGTTATCGTAAGGCACATGGTCTGCCGACAGTACAATGACGGTATGATCGGCAATTCCCTCCTCCTCCAGATAACCAACCAGACGGGTCATGGCTTTCTCCAGTTCATACTGGCAAGACAGATATGCCCGCGTCGTCTCCGAGTATCCGGAGTCCGCAAATACTTCTTTGTTGCGGATGCTCATCTGATTGCCCGCAAAATTGTACTGTACATGCCCGCTGACGGACAGATAGTATACATGGAAGGGTTCCGGCTGATAGTAATCGTAGAAAGTCGTCTCGATCATGTGATCGTCTGACTGGGGCCACAGAGCCTTGCCGGACTTGGTACGCTCCGGTTCCCAGCCGTTTCCGACGCCCATCCAGGTATAACCCATGTTGGTGTGTGACATATCACGTCCGTAATAGGTATACGTGTTGTTGTGATACCCGACCGTTGTATACCCCTTCCGGGTCAGCTGGGTACCCATGCAGAAGGTCATGGCATGATGATTCTTTCCGGTCTCCTTCATGCTGAGTTTTCCGCCGTTTGCCGGCATCAGTCCCGTGAGATTCGCATACTCACCGCCCACTGTGGAACCATACCACAACGGCGTATAGAAGTTGTTGAACACAAACCCTTCGTGAGCCAGCTTGTATAATGTAGGATAATTCTCTTCCGTCAATGCATATCCCGAGAAGCCTTCCGCCGTAATCCAGATCAGATTGTATCCCTCAAACAGTCCGGTATACTGGTTCGTATTGGTCGGCGTACAATCCCGGAAATACTCGTTCAGGGAGATCAGTCCTTCGTCGGAAGTCTGGGCAATCAGTTCATCAAAATCAATCTCCAGAACATTGGTTGGTTTCCGCGGTACCACGGGCTCGGAATTCTCCTCCTGCTCCCCGGAAGCCGAATCCTCTCCCTCCGGCTGACTCGCATCTCCGATTGGATTCTGTACGTCTTCGTTTTCATTTTCCCCAAAGGAGTCTACATCTGCAAAAGCATCACTGAATTCAAATTCATCATCCGCTCCGTACTGCACTCCGAGGATCACGCCGAAGTCCATCAGGGTTCCCTGCGTCATTCCCAGTTTCTCGACAGCCATATCGATGGAGGTATTCTCACGATATACATCATATGCGGAATACATGCCGGTATCCGTCAATTTGATAAACAGTACCCCCAACATATAGATTGCAAAGGGAGCCACCCCGTGAATCAGTGAACGCACCCATTTCTTCCGCTTGAAATCTATCAACCGACGGACAGGGGTCAGAATCACCACAACCGGAACCAGCAGCAAAATCAACGCCACAATATTCTCCCGGATATTCTTCATGATGGTATCCTGATAGTCGAAGGCCTGCCCCGCCACACCCATCATGGCCGACATGGACAGGTGATTCTGGAACACTCCGTTGTACACAATCTGTACACAGAAATATACGCAGAACAGAATCGTCAGAAAAATCGTCAGCAATACATTGACAATCCTCGGCGCCAGACTGCACAGGAATCCGATCAGCCCTGCGAACGCAGTAGAAAACAACAGAATGGCAACCGTATTCCAATCCATGGATCGATAGGTGTATATGTGGAATGTCAATTCCAGATACGCCATCAGAATCGCAAAATAGAACGGTACAAACAGCTCCTTCCGCCGTGGCTTTTCATCAAACACATCCTGCAGCTTGCTGGATACCCGCATCTTCTCAAACGGATTATCGGTTTCCGGAACCGCTTTTTCCCTGCGTCCGGCACCTCCTGCCCGCTTGTCTACTTTATCCTTCCCAACCCTCTCGTTCTTCTCTTCACTCATTTTCTCATGTCCTTCTCAATACTTTCCGCTACGTAACCTGTTACAGCAGTTCCCTCAGCACCTGATTGATCATGGACGGATCGGCTTTGCCCTGCATTGCCCGCATCGTCTGACCAACCAGGAAGCCAATGGCCTTCTCCTTGCCGTTATGATAGTCCTCCACAGACTGCGGATTATCGGCGATAACCCGCTCCACTGCAGCCCGCAGTGCACCCTCATCATGAACGGTTTTCAAGCCTTTCTCTTCCACATATGCTTCAGGATCCACATCCTCCTGGAAGATTGCTTCAAATACTTCCTTGGCAACACTGGAATTGATTGCCTTGGAATCCGTCAGCCGGATCAGTTTCGCCAGATTCTCCGGAGAGAAATGAATATCCTCCGGCTCCATATTGTTCTCTTTCAGGAGGCGAAGCGTCTCCACCATAAGCCAGTTGGATACTTTTTTCGGCTGGTTGCACAGAGCCGTTGTCTCTTCAAAGAGATCTGCCATCCGCTTGGATCCGGTAATAATGTCAATATCGTAATCCGGCAGATCGAATTCTGCCTTATACCGGGCCATCTTCTCTGTCCGGAACTCCGGCTGTCTGCTGCGGACCTCCGCCAGCCACTCGTCGCTGATCATCACGGGAACCAGATCCGGATCCGGGAAATAACGATAATCCTGGGCATCCTCCTTGCTACGCATCGCATACGAATACTCCTTGGTATCGTCCCATCTTCTGGTCTCCTGAATCACTTCCTTCCCTTCTTCCAGAAGGTCAATCTGGCGATTCCGCTCATGTTCGATTGCACGATGAATTGCCTTGAAGGAGTTCAGATTCTTCATCTCGGTTCTGGTTCCGAACTTCTCTGATCCAACCTCCCGGACGGACAGATTCACATCGGCCCGCATGGAGCCCTCCTGGAGCTTACAGTCGCTGGCACCCAGATACTGGATAATCAGACGTAATTTCTCCAGATACGCAATGACTTCGTCAGCGGAACGCATATCCGGCTCACTGACTATCTCGATCAGCGGCACGCCGGAACGGTTATAGTCAACCAGGGAACAATCTCCCCACTCATCATGAATCAGTTTCCCCGCATCCTCTTCCATGTGAATCTCGTGGATCCGAACGGTTTTGCGTCCGCCCTCTTCCGTTTCGATCTCCACACCGCCGTCGCGGCAGATCGGAAGATAGAGCTGGGAGATCTGGTAGTTCTGCGGATTATCCGGATAGAAATAATTCTTCCGGTCGAATTTGCAATTCTGGGTAATGGTACAGTTGGTAGCAATCCCTACTGCCATCGCATATTCCACAACCTGTTTGTTCAGGACGGGAAGGGAACCGGGCATACCGGTACATACCGGACAGGTATGGGTATTCGGTTCTCCGCCAAATGCCGTGGAGCAGCCGCAGAAAATCTTGGTGGCTGTAGCAAGTTCCACATGCACTTCCAGTCCGATGACGGTTTCATATTGTCTGCTCATCCTCATGCCTCCTTTCCGGGTCTTACATACGATCCTCTTGCCTGCTCATAGGTGTAAGCGGCACGGATCAGCGTTTTCTCACGGAAACAATCACCGATCATCTGCACGCCGATCGGCAGTCCTTCCCTGCTGACTCCGCAGGGAACCGTGATGCCCGGAAGCCCGGCCAGATTCACGGAAATGGTATAGATGTCACCCAGATACATCTTGATCGGATCCTGTAAGCTCTGCCCAAGCTTCGGTGCTGTGGTAGGAGCCGCCGGTCCGATAATCAGGTCATATCTTGCAAAGGCATCGTCAAATGCTTTTTTGATCAGTGCTTTCACCTTAAGGGCTTTCAGATAATAGGCATCATAATAACCGCTGCTCAATACAAAGGAACCCAGCATGATACGGCGTTTTACCTCCGGACCGAAGCCTTCGCTTCTGGTCTTCTTATACATGTTGTGGAGTCCGTTGTAATCCGCGGTCCGGTAACCGTACTTCACGCCGTCGAAACGCTCCAGATTGGAGCTTGCCTCTGCGGCCGCAATGGTATAGTAGGTTGGAATCGCATACTCCACAAGACTTAAGTCAAACTCCTCCAGAATCGCGCCCTTTTCCTCCAGCAGTTTCGCCGCCCGCATGACACTGTCCCGCACTTCCGGATCGAGACCTTCTCCGAAATAGTCTCTCGGAATACCGATTTTCAGTCCTTTCACGTCATTGACCAGTGCGGTCGTGAAATCTGTTTCGGTCTTCACACTGGTGGAATCTTTGGGATCGTGGCCTGCAATGGTCTCTAAAATCGTGGCACAGTCCGTCACATCCTTACACAGGGGACCGATCTGATCCAGGGAGCTTCCGTAGGCAATCAGGCCGTAACGGGATACGGTTCCGTAGGTGGGCTTCATGCCCACTACCCCGCAGAAAGAAGCAGGCTGGCGGATAGATCCGCCCGTATCGCTTCCCAGGGCATAGAAGCATTCCTCTGCCGCAACCGCAGCAGCGGAACCGCCGGAGGAACCACCGGGCACATGCTCCGGATTCCAGGGATTCTTCGTCACGCCATATGCAGATGTCTCAGTGGTGGACCCCATGGCAAACTCGTCCATGTTGGTTTTCCCGATCATCACTGCACCTGCCTTCTCCAGGTTCTCTACTGCCGTAGAGGAGAAGGTGGGAATAAAGTTATTCAAAATTCTGGAAGAACAGGTTGTGAGTACGCCTGTCGTACACATGTTGTCCTTGATGGCAACCGGTACGCCGGCAAGCGGTCCGGTCAGTTCCCCACTGTTGATCTTTGCCTGTACCTCGGCCGCTCTTCGCATCGCTGTCTCTTCCACTACGGTTACATAGCAGTGGTATCTGTCTTCCACAGCCGCGATCCGGTCGAGAACCGCTCTGGTCGCTTCTACAGAAGTCACTTCTCCCCGCTTGATTGCGGCGCCTAATTCTACTGCCGATAAAGATAAAATATTGTCCATTCTGCGCCTCCTTACTCCACGGTAATCGGAACCACAAAAGCTCCGTCCCTGCTCTCGGGAGCATTGGCGATGATATTCTCACGATCATCCCCGTTTGTCACCACATCTTCACGGAACACATTATGAACGGGGAACACATGGCTCATGGGTGCAACGCCTTCTGTGTCCAGTTCGCCAAGCTTATCGATGTAGTCTAACATGCTGGCCATATCTTTCTTCGCCTGCTCTTTTTCTTCGGCATTCAATTCCAGTTTCGCCAGAATGCCCACATACTCTATTGTCTCATCGCTGATCACATTTGCCATGGTTCTCTCCTCGTTGTTAATCTCTTACTTTGATATGAACCTCGCGAAGCTGCTGTTCCGTTACCTCGTTGGGTGCGCCGCACATCAGATCCTGTGCCGTACCGCTCATCGGAAATGCAATGACCTCACGGATGTTCTCCTCGTTGCGCAGTAACATAATCATACGGTCCACACCCGGTGCCATACCTGCATGGGGTGGTGCACCGAACTGGAATGCATTGTAGAGTGCACCGAACTTGTTCTTCAGCACTTCCTCATCGTACCCTGCAATCTCAAACGCTTTCACCATAATCTGCATGTCATGGTTACGAACCGCACCGGAGGATAACTCCACACCGTTGCAGACGATGTCATACTGATATGCCAGAATATCCAGCGGATCCTGCGTATTCAGTGCTTCCAGACCACCCTGGGGCATAGAGAAAGGATTATGTGTGAAACCGATCTTCTTCTCCTCCTCATCATACTCATACATCGGGAAGTCATTGATGTAGCAAAAGCGGTACGCGTTCTTCTCAATCAGGTCAAGTTTCTCACCCAGTTCTGTACGGATCTGTCCGGCATAGAGGTTGGCGCGTGCTTCTTTGTCCGCGATAAAGAAGATCGTATCCCCCGCCTTCAATTCTGCCAGGTCTTTGATCTCAGCCTTCATCTCATCCGGAATGAACTTGTCAATCGGTCCCTTATAGGTCATATCGTCCTGCACCTCAAGGTATCCGAGACCACCCATGCCGATGGAGGTTGCGAATTTCAGCAGTTTCTCGTGGAAGCCCTTGGACATCTGGGCATGAACATTGATTGCCCGAACCGTCTTGCCGTGGAAGGGCTTAAAGGTACATCTCTGGAAGAAGTCCGTAACGTCGATGATCCGCAGCGGATTCCGGAGATCCGGCTTATCCGTACCAAACTCCAGCATTGCCTGTTTATAGGAAATAATCGGGTAAGGCGCCTCTGTTACGGAGAAGCCCTCCGGTGCAAATTGCTTGAAGGTTGCACTCAAAACCTCTTCTCCCACGGCGAAAACATCCTCCTGGGTTGCAAAGCTCATCTCAAAGTCCAGCTGGTAGAACTCTCCCGGAGAACGGTCCGCTCTTGCGTCCTCGTCCCGGAAGCAGGGTGCGATCTGGAAATATTTATCAAAACCGGATACCATCAACAGCTGCTTATACTGCTGGGGCGCCTGCGGAAGGGCATAGAATTTGCCCTTGTATTTCCTGCTCGGTACGATATAATCTCTTGCTCCCTCGGGAGAAGAAGCACACAGAATCGGAGTCTGGATCTCCAAAAAGCCCATCTCCGTCATCTTCTGCCGCAGGAAACTGATGACATTGGATCGGAAGATCATATTCTCTTTCACCTTCTGGTTCCGCAGATCCAGATAACGGTATTTCAGTCTCAGGTCCTCCCGGATCTCCTTGGACGTCATCACCTCAAAGGGAAGCTGTCTGTATACCTTACCGAGAATGTCTACGGTATACGCCTCCACTTCCACGGTTCCCGAAGGAATCTTCGGATTGTAGGTCTCTTCGTCCCGCTTCTCCACTTTCCCCGTAACGGAGATACAGTCCTCTTTCACAAGACCGTTCAGGAGTGCTGTGTTACGCATCACCACCTGGACTACTCCGTACATGTCTCTTAAGTCGATGAACGAAACACCGCCGTGGTCACGGATATTCTCTACCCATCCGGCGATTCTGACTTCCCGATCGATCTTGTCTTCCCCGATCTCATTCAATGTCACATCTCTGTAAATTGTACTCATTTTCCTATCCTTTCTGTCGGAAGCTCATTGCCTTGCATACGAAAAAAATAATCCCGGAATACATAACGCATTCCGGGACGGATTCTCTCGATTCCGCGGTACCACCCGCATTGAACAAAGCATATGCCCTGTTCCTCTCTTCCGGCTGTAACGGTGCCGCCGTTATATCCTACCCCGCCTAAAGACGGCTCAGATACACTGCTCCGGAGCGTTCCCGCCGCCACCTTACGTAGCGTTATCTGCCGGCCCGCGAATGACACTTTCAGTCGCTGATGTCATCTCCCTGGCGCCTTCCGGTAGAACGAGTCTCCTTCATCGCATTCTAATATCGCATATATGTTAGCACAGGCGTCACAGAAAATCAATAGTTCTTTCCGCAGGAATTCCGGCAGAATCCCGATCATCCCTACAGAGAATCACTCCTCCCTGATACGATAAACCGGCCGACCGTCATATTGCTCCCCCGCAGGAACAAGTTCCTTGAAAACACCGTTCTCCGCAGTCAGCTGATGTGCTTCCGCCCGGACATAAACCGTCGCCTCTTCACCGTCCGCTGTCACGACACAAACTTCCCACAGCGACTCTTCTCCTTCGATCCCGGTAACCTCACGCACAGAAACCTTCCACATCTCTCCGCCGGTTCCGCCTTCCATCAGGGAATCCTCCGTAGCAGCTGCGGATTCATCCTCATACAGCTTGTTTGATTCCGTCATTGAATTCCCCCATTCCAAATCGGGTTCTGCGCTGTCACAGCTGCTCTCTTCGCACACTTCCATATCAAGGTCGAAATTCGTTTCCCCCTCCGTTGGATCCGCAGACGTTCCGGCGGAATAGGCAAAATTGTGATCGGGAGCAGTACTGTCGGTCAATTCACAGCGATCCGACGCCTTTCTTCCTGTTCTGTTCAGATGCACGAGTGCCGGAATGAGGATCGCCAGACACACCCCAGCCGCAATCAGGCCGGACCAGCGGATCACGGAAAGTTTGCGCCTGTCCGATCGTTTCTGTTTCTCTGAAATAACCGGCTGCTTCTCCGGAAGCGCCGCCTCAATCCTGCCCCACAGATCAGGTGTGGACTGATCGGTATATGCACGATATTCCTGTTCCAGATTCTTACTCATATCCACACCTCCTTAATTTCTTCAGGGCATTCTGATACCGCCAGGTAACCGTTCCCATGGGAATGCCAAGCACATTCGATATCTCCTGGAATGTCATATCCCCCATGATCTTCATATGGACAACCTGTCTCTCCGCATCAGACAATTGCTCCAGTGCCTGACTGATTGCCATGTCCCCCACTACCGCATTCTCCACATCGCTCCCCGGCTGGCCGTGGGATCTTCCCGAAGTACTCACTACTTCCTCATCACCTGCTGCCACATCCGGTATCTCTTCCGTCAATTGTTCTCTTTTGTGTGCGCGCAGGAAATCGATTGCCATATTCCTGGCGATGGTACTCATCCAGGCCCTGTGGCCCCTGCCCTGCCGGTAGCGGTCCGCCAGCTCCCACAATCGGATAAAGAAATCCGCAGTCACATCCTCCGCATTCTCTCTGTTTCCGAGAACCCTTAAGATCACTGCATAGATATACGATATGTATGCCTCATAGATCCCCTTCAGGCCATCCTTATCCCCTTGGCGGATTCGCTCGCAGCATACGCCAAACTGTTCCTCTGTCATGCTGAAGCTCCCTCTGATTCCCGGGATTTGCAGCCCCTCTGACAGGGATACGAATCCGGAATCCGTTTTTTATGGTTCTATCTGCAAAAAATTATTGTCGTATCACGTTTTCTCACGCATCGTTGCCTTGATGGGGTTGATACCCGCCGCCTCTGACCGGGTCATCTCCGGATTCTCCTGCAGGTATCGTTCCAACCGGTCCCCCTCTTCTACAGCACCATCACCAGTGTTCCCGCCGTGATCAGAATACATCCCACAGCAGATTTGACTGTAAAATCTTCATGTAGGAACACGAATGCCAGAATCAGTGTGATCACAACACTCATCTTATCTATCGGGACAACCTTGGAGGCTGCGCCTGACTGCAACGCCCTGTAATAACACAGCCAGGACGCTCCCGTTGCCAGTCCGGACAGAATCAAGAAGATCCAGCTTTTCCTGCTGATCTGTGTGATTCCCCCGATTCCATGCGTCAGAAACACCATTCCCCACGCCATCGCCACCACCACCACCGTTCGGATGGCGGTTGCCAGATGGGAATTCACCCCTTCAATGCCTACTTTCGCCAATATGGATGTCAGCGCCGCGAATACGGCAGACAGAATTGCCATCACAACCCACATAATCTTTCCTTCTTTCCGCACACTCACCTGTTATTTCCTTCTTCGATGATTTTCTCGTACAAATCCAGACCGAAGCTTGTCAGTTCCGGCACGCTCTGGATCATTTTATAGGTACGGCTGCCGTCCTCTTTTCGCTCCGCGGACAGAAATGCAACACCGCTGTCTGCCCCCTCCTGCTCCCGTGCGGATGCCTCCGCGTAGATCTTCTGCGCAAAAGACAACAGATGTGTCACCGAGAGAATCTTGACGCCTGCCTCCGTCAACGCCCGGATAATATCGTAGCAGATCTCGGAACCGTCCTTTTCGGTAGTAGTTGCAAAGGATTCATTCAGCAGTATCAGGGAATCCGGTCCCAGATTCCGGATAATCTGATCCATCCTGCGAAGCTCCTCATCCAGTCGTCCGCTGTTCATCTGGGAATCCTCCCGCCTCGTGAAATGCATGAACAGCGAAGGGAATATCCCGCTCTCATACCGTTCTGCCACCACCATCAGTCCGCACTGCATCATCACCTGGGCAATACCGATGCTCCTCAAGAAGGTGGATTTACCGCCCTGATTGGCTCCCGTAACGATAATGAGCATCTTATGCTTCATCTCACAACTGTTCCCCACCGCAGTAATCCGTTGTCCCAGGCACATAACGAATTCTTTCAGGTTGTCAAACGATAACCCGTCCTGTGTCCCCACATCCGGGTAACAATAATCCAGTTCAAACCGGTGAATGTGATGAATCAGGTTCACCGCCCCCACATAAAAGGCGGTCTGGAAGTGCAGGGCGTCAAAGAAATTCTCGAACGCCTGCAGGAAGGGTTCTGTATAGGACATGATATACTTTACCACGGCGTATTCCAACGCGGCAGTCTGCTTTCTGGCTTGCGGTGTGGCATCGCAGGAAACAGAATCCGGCGTAAGGGAATCCAGATACCCCTGAATCCTAGAAATGGTCCCTTTGGGATTGCGGTATTTCCGGTTGATCGTTTCAATCGATTCCAGTCTGAAATCCTGAAACCGCAGATCACTGCCAAGCCCACAGCCCAGCACAATCCTCGGGACCCGGATGGTTGCCCTGGTGTCATCCGTCGCATCATCATCCACATAAAAGGCGATCCGGCTGCTGAGTTCTGACAATTCCGCTTCCCATTCCGTGGGAAACTCCTCCGTGAAGCGATCGCAGAGGCTCCCGAGACCTTCGGACTGCACTTTGTCCCGGTATTCGTTCAAAAGAGCACGCAACGACCCCAGCGTCCCCAGGAACAAACGGAACTCATACACTCTGGTAATCAGCTTGCTGGCATTGTCCCTGCCGGCATTCCTGCCATTCACATATCGGCCCAGCTTCTCCCACTCCAGGAGCATATTCTCTGACAGTTCATAGAGACTGCGGATCAGGGCCTCATTCTCAATGCAGTCAGCAATCACATGCTGACGATACCGGATCTCCCCTTCCGTGCCAAGAGGCGTCATCATCACCTTGTGCATCACATCCGTGATGAATCCGTCCGCATCGGAGACTTTCCGCACCTGACCATTCTCGTAGAGTACTTTTTTGCCGGCAACCGAATACAGAAGATTCAGCCCAAGATCCCGGGTAATATTCTTCTCGTCAAAATACATCTCCGGCCTGGTCCATTCCCGGTCCGGATACAATAGCAGCGCCTTCATCCCAGTCTCTCCTTCAGCTTCTCGTATGTCAGACCGTATTTCTTCACCTGATTGGCGGCACAGTTCGTATATTCCATAACCGCCCGCTCAATTTTGAAGGTCTGAACACCCTTGTCATCCAGTCTTGCACACAATCCGACAGCTCTGTCCTGTGCCTCCAGCAGTTCTGACAGATGTGTCACATATATTCCATGGCACTCTCTGTCCACAAAGTGTTTCAGGACTTTTTTCCCCATGATGCATGCGTCATAATTGGCTGCGGTGGTGAATAATTCATTGATAATCACGAAAGAATTCCTCCCCGCCCCTTTCATCATCGGTGCCAGTCGTACCAGTTCCTCCATCAGTTTGCCTCGACCCGTTTCCACACTCTCTTCCACAGAGAAATGGGTCAGCAGATGGGTGAAAAAGTGGATATTGGCAGTCTTCGCCGGAACCTTCAGCCCCATCTTGCCAAAGAAAATAAACTGTCCCAGGCTTCTGGCGAAGGTGGTCTTCCCTCCCTGGTTCGGCCCTGTCAGCACATAGAACAATTCATCCTTATCATAGTAAAAGTCATTGGAAACAACGCTTCCACCCCTGTCCGCATTCGCAATGAAAAGAGCAAGGTCATACAATCCGTCCCCCCGGATGATCTCCTCTTCCTGTTCGGTGGGAAGGACGAAAGCCGCACCCTTTTGAGCAAGCGTCTGCTCCAGCCTCATGAAGCTGAGATAGAAGGGTATCTCCTGGAAAAACAGTGCAATCCATTCTTCCTGCATGTTCTTTTGCTCCTTGAACATAACGCCGATTCTGCGGAAGAGGTCCGGTTGCTTCTTGCGGAAGATCTCCATCAGTTCCAGCTCCAGTCCCTCTAATTCGTCGCTCTCCGAAAAGGGGCTCTCCAACACAGTCCTGTGACCGGATCCAAGCCTTGAAAGGGTGCTCTCATAAGTAGCAGGGCACTCCTTTTCCGTAAGAACAATGCGCTTATTCTCATAGGTCAGCGTAAAGCGTGTTCCGGCCATGTGTTCCCGAATCCATGCGGTCTGTTGTGAAAGCGACTGAAACGATTCGCCGGCAACATAGGTATCCAGGGCTTCCGATATTCTCCGGAACCCCTCCGATGCAAACGGCTTCCCGGTCAGGCCTTCGTGAAGCATCTGTACCGCATCACAATAGAGTGCAAGTTCACTCACGTAGAGCATCGCCTGCCGCATGGGCTGTCCGGACCGTTCTCTTACCTGTGCCAGCCGGAGACAGCCGTCATAGGTCTCCCAGGCACGTTCCAACATATCGCTGAGATTCCGGGACTCGATCTCCCAATACACATCCCTGCGGTATTGCACCGCTTCCGGGCTCTGGGGGAAATAACCATAGAAATGCTTTACGTCCCTGCCCCAGAGTTTTGAGATTCTGTCTATGATCCGATTCAGGTTCAGGTCCGCAACAAATTCCGTAGAAATGAATTCCTTGCTGTTCACCGGTTCCAAATCCAGAATACTGATATACTCCATGCTACACCTCACCTGCTAACCGATTCGCTTCCAGCCAGCCGATTATCTCATCCAGTCTGGTCATCTTTGCTGTCAACAGTCTGCTGATCTCCTCGTCCGGCTCGGACTGATCCGGCACCATAATGACGTCAATGCCTGCCCGTCTGGCAGAACGGATGCCGTTGGGTGCATCCTCCACCGCGACACATTCCGATGGTGCAAGGCCCAGCTGCTCACAGGCGTACAGGTACACCTTGGGCGATGGTTTTCCCTCATCCACCATGGTTGCACTGATCAGCCTGTCCACATAGTCCGCAAGCCCCGTCCGTTTCAGATACTCTGTCGCACGATCCGGGTCTGTGGCTGTCACAATGGCAGTGATAACCCCCCGGCTGCGGAGGTAGGATAACAGTTCCATGGCACCTGCTTTGCGCTGCATTCCGTGTTCCGCAATATAGTCATCGAAGTATTGTTTGCGGATTCGACGTGCACCGTCATAGTCGAAATCCGCTCCGAACCACTCCCGGAACCTGGCCGGTGCATAGGGACGACCCAGAGAACGCATCTCCAGATACTGGTCATCTGTCATGGTATAGCCGAGACCTGCCATGGTTTTCGGCCAGATCTGCCGGTAGATCTTCTCAGTGTCAATCAGGGTACCGTCCAGATCAAAGAGTACTGCTTTCAGGCTGCGGCGGGACGTACCGGCATTCACACCAGCGATCCATCCCGTAAGACCACGCGGCAGGCGCGCTTCCATAGGCGTTCCGTCATCAAACATCAGATTCGCCTGCACCGCATTGATCAGACAATGTTGCCCCATCTCCGTACCGCCATATATGGTTGCGATTCCGTGGTCCCCGTTGTATACCCATTCCGGAGTGTAGAGGAAGCAGTGCTTCATGGCGCGTAGCCGGTCCAGTCGGGGTGCCACCTCTGCTTCAAAGCTATGGAATTCATCCCGCTTACCATAGGCGTAGAACAGATGAATCCCTGCCGCATCGTACGCATCCAGTTTCTCGTCCTCCGGTATATAAGCCGATCCCACCGGAATCAGACAGTCGAAGAAGCCAAGATACCGGTTCGCCATAATGAAGGTAAAATAGGCTCCGGAAGAATTCCCGATCAAGAATTTCTTCCCGACGCCATTCGTATGCTTTTCCACAAATTCGTTGATCAGTTCATACAGCGGCTCCACATATTCATCCGACCAGTATCCCTTCGTTTTACCGTCCTCGTCCCGGTATTCATTGGCAACCGGAACCAGAATATAGGCCCCGCCCAGATCCTGCTGATAGTTCTCGGACGCATAATACTCTGCCCCCGCATAACTGATACACACGTCCCCAACCAGGGAATTGCCCGTTCCGTGCAGGAAAATCAGCAGCGGATACTCTTTTCCCCGGGGATACCCGTGCTTCGTGGGATCATAGAAGAAGTAATTCATGGACTGTACAGCCGTGTCCGATGTCTGGAATGCCGATGCATTCCGTGGCTGTTTCCTCACATAGCAGTCACGCTCATACCGGTCAAAATATCTGCCGCACACATAAGTTGCTCCCGGAGACAAAAAAGCACCCTCCGGCATCTCGTCCGCCCACGGCGGTGTCGGTCTGTCGTTCATCAAAACCTCCCTGCGGAATCTTCGTTTGCTTTGTAGGACCTCCGCATCATGAGCATCCCGGATGAATCGGATACTCTTTGGCTCTATTATAGCAAAAAGAATCCCGGAGCGAAACCGCCCCGGGATCATTTCTGCCATGAATTTATGAGAATTGTTATCGGTGACCCAATTTATTCCACATCCTGCAATGCAGCCAGGTCTTCCTCGCCGGTACGAACCTTTACGACTTTCGCCACATCGTATACGAAGATCTTGCCGTCTCCGATATGACCCGTGTAAAGAGCCGCCTTTGCTGCTTCGATCACAGTGTCTACAGGAATCTTGGATACCACAACTTCCACTTTTACCTTTGGTAACAGGGTTGTATCCATCTCGACACCACGATATCTCTCGCCGGCACCCTTCTGGATACCGCATCCCATCACCTGTGTAACCGTCATACCGGTTACGCCCAGCTTATTCATTGCTTCTTTCAACTGTTCATAGCGGGCAAGTTTCGCAATGATAACCACCTTGTACATGCCTGTGGATACATTTGGCATCTTCTCCACTTTGACTGCGGCATTCTTCTGTACTTCGGAAGCGGATATATATTCATCATTACCAAGATCTGTATTTTCATTGACATCCATGGTCATACCGCTGGATACATCCATGATGGAGAAGCCTGAGTATGCAGATGCAAGACCATGCTCCGTAATATCCAGACCTGTGATCTCCTCCTCTTCGGAAGCGCGCAGTCCGACGATTGCTTTGATAATCAGGAATGTAATGGTAATCGCTACCGCAGTCCAGGCTGCAATGGTGAGAACACCGATCAGCTGGGTTCCGAGGAGCTTGAAACCGCCGCCGTAGAAGAGACCCTTTCCGCAAATCTGGTTTAATCCGTACACTCTTACGCCATCCACCACTTCACCATATCCTCTTGTAAATGCAGGAGCGGTATCGGTTGCAAACAGACCAACTGCGATCGTCCCCCAGATACCGTTCATGCAGTGAACCGCAACGGCACCGACTGGATCATCAATATGTAATTTGTTGTCCAGAAGCCATACGCCGAATACAACCAGAAGACCGGCTACCAGACCAATGATTATGGCACCAAGACCATCTACAACGTCGCAGGGAGCCGTGATTGCAACCAGACCTGCCAGGGAAGCGTTCAGACACATGGACACATCCGGTTTTCCGTATTTCACCCAAGTGAAAATCATGGTAACGACCGTTGCAACCGCAGGCGCAATGGTTGTTGTCAGGAAAATGGAACCGAGCTCTTCCGTTGTTGCGGCAGCTGCACCGTTGAAGCCGTACCAGCCGAACCACAGAATGAATACACCCAGCGCACCGATCGGAATGTTATGCCCCGGGAACGCATTGACTTTGGTTACTTTACCGTTTTTGTCCCTGGTGAACTTGCCGATTCTGGGTCCCAGAATCTTCGCACCAATCAGGGCGGAGATACCGCCGACCATGTGAATACATGCAGAACCTGCGAAATCGTGGAAGCCCATCTGTGCCAGCCATCCGCCGCCCCATACCCAGTGTGCCTCGATCGGATAGATCAGGGCGGAGATCACTGCGGAATAGATACAGTAGGATAAGAACTTGGTTCTCTCTGCCATGGCTCCGGATACGATGGTTGCTGTTGTTGCGCAGAATACTAAGTTAAATACGAAATTGGAAAAATCGAAATTTTCGAAATCGGTGAAAAGATCAAATCCGGGTTCTCCGATGAATCCGACCAGATCCTCTCCCAATAGTAAGCCTGCACCGATCAGTACGAACATCACGGTACCGATACAGAAATCCATCAGGTTTTTCATAATGATGTTTCCTGCATTTTTCGCTCTGGTGAAGCCTGTCTCAACCATGGCAAAACCGGCCTGCATCCAGAATACCAGAGCTGCACCGATCAAAAACCAGACTGCGAACACGTTGTCACCAATCAGTTGTTTGATTGCTTCTTCTGTCATAACGTTTTCCTCCTCATCAAAAAAGACGACACTCCCTCCTGCTCCACAGCGTCGTGGCTCACAAGTTCCTGTCATCTTTCTTATTGTACTTTCCTTCTCCTGGGATACCGGAAAAGAAAAAGGCGCTGAGTACTCTCTACTCAACGCCTTCGTTTTGTATGGATTGACTATAAAACCATCCGTCTGATTTGTCAACTGTTTTTTTGCAAATTTTTCCGGAGTGAATTCCGGAGGGGGCTTTCCGGTCGAAACACTTCCCCTGTCACACGTGGTATTTCCGGATCATGCGGTTCATCTTCCGTCCGAAAGGTCGGCGGATCAGGAGCAGAAAGATCACGTTGGAAACCGCGTAGGCAGCGGAAAAGGGTATCGCCGCAAGAACAGCAGCCCGGTACGCCGCCGGTTCAAAGGTTTCCCGGGACCACAGAACGGTCCAGATATCCATCATGGCGGAATAGAGTATCCCCGCAAACACACCATACATGCACAGCAGAAGGACACTTTTCTTAAGCCACCGGGCCAGTACTCCGGCAAGCAGTCCCAGGAAACCGAATGCAAACATCTGGAACGGTGTCCAGGGTCCCTGCCCGAAATAGAAATTGGACAGCACGGCAGTGAAGGTTCCGCACAGGAAACCCGCCTCACCGCCGAGGTACATCCCGGTCAGCACAATCACAGCTGTCATCGGTTTGAAACCGGGTACCATGGCAAACAGGAACCGCCCCATAACCGACAGTCCCGTCATCACTGCGATCAGAACAGTCCGGCGCAGATGGGACTGTTTGTGATCATAGCCCATTCCCACCAGCAGGACCGACACCAGGGCAATCGCCATGGAGATCCATGCATACTGTCGCTCTTTGAAGGCAAATACCCCCAGCAGAACCAGTCCTGCCGACAGGAACACTGCGATACTCTGTTTGATGACCACGGCTCTTGCCATATTCTTTCCTCCCTATGGTTCTTCTTCCGATACCCCCAGTTCCCGGTACAGATCCTCCTCCGTCAGCACCCCCTCGTACAAGCCGTACGCCAACCGGGCCGCAGCGGTGGTATAGAATCGATTCCTGCCAAAAAAGGTTCGCTTCTCCTCCAGAGAAACGACTGCACCATGGAAAAACAATCCGCAACGATCCGCATATGCAGCAGCAAATTCACAGTCATGAGTCACCAGCAGAATTGCGGTTCCCTTTTCCTTCTCCCGGTTCAGTAATTCCCCCAGCTGTTCTTTGGCAGATGCATCCAAACCTTTACCGGGCTCATCCAGCAGAAGCACCCTGCGCTCGGCTGCCAGCAGTTTACGGAGTGCCAGCTGCTGCTTTTCCCCACCGCTCAGATCGTACGGATGCGTCAGGCGGTCATCCGGAATGCCAACCAGTTTCATCTCTCTATGTACGGAATCCGTCACAAACATGGTTTCCACATCCTGGGGCAGATAACCGATCTGCGGTCTGCTGCCCTTGATTTTCTCGCCCAGCAGACGGCAGGTTCCCTCCTGCGGTGTGAGAATCCCTGCCAGCAGTTTCAGAAAGGTGGTTTTCCCGGATCCATTTCCTCCCAGGAGGCAGACACATTCTCCCGGATACAGATTTACTTCTGCTCCGCGTACCACATCCGGTTCCATCCTGCCATATCGGAACCACAGCCCCCTGCAGGTAAGCACCGGCGCAGTTTCCCCCTCCCCGTCATTCATATCCTTCCGGCTCCGGGACAATGCCTGACGCTGTAGCCGGCACTCGGCTTCCAGAAAGGAGCGTCCCGCCCGGATGGTCAGCGGAATGCTGCCTTCCGGATCTTTCTCCAGTCTGCACGCCACTCTTCCTGCAAGCGGAAGTGCCTTATAGATTACGGAATCAGCGGGAATCCGGCGCATCAGTTCGTCCGGCGTACCGGAGAAGGCGATGGTTTTGTTCTCCAGATAGAATACCCGGTCTGCAGTGGGCAGAACTTCCTCCAGTCTGTGTTCCACAATCAGGATCGTAATGCCCATCTCCCGGTTCAGTTTCTCCAGTATGCGGAGGAAATCGATTGCCGCAATCGGATCCAGTTGAGAGGTGGGTTCATCCAGAATCAGCAGCCGGGGATTCATGACCACCGCAGCCGCCAGATTCACAATCTGAAGCTGTCCCCCGGACAATTCCGTAATCCTGCGGTCGTACCAATCTCCGATTCCGAAATAGGACGAGACCTCCGCCACCCGTCGTCTGATCTCTCCCGGTTCCATCCCCACATTCTCGGCACCGAAAGCCAGTTCATGCCACACCTTATCCGTGACTGCCTGATCCCCGGGATTCTGCATGACAAAACCGATTTCCCCGGGGTCCTCTGCCCCGTTCCAACGGATCGTTCCGTCGAGTTTTCCTACGGGCACCAGTTCCTTTTTGCAGAGTCGCAATAACGTGGACTTACCGCATCCCGTAGCACCGCAGAGAACATGATAGCCTCCCTCCCGGATATCCATCGAGATATCACTCAGTACCTGACATATCTCACCTGTCGGCTCCCCTGTCCTCTCATCCGTAGGGTAATATCCGAAGGACACATTCTGCAAAGACAATAACGTACCCATCTATTTATCCTCTCTTCCTCCTGCTACAGATCTTCCCAGTGCCCGGAGCCCGCAATATCCGGGCAGGAGCAGACACAGCAGTAAATAGCAGATCACACAAGTCCATACCCATGGATCTGCCATATCCATCCGGATTTCCGGATAATATAACACCTGTATTTTATTTGTAGTATGAATGGAGATGACCCCGACAGACAATCCCAGTGACAATAGGATCAGCAGAACATCCCGGCATGTCATATGGTATTCATGATACACCGTACGCTTCCCGCATCCAAATCCTCTGGCCTGCATGGAATCTGCCGTATTCACGGAATGTTCAAAAGACCAGGTTACCATGGCAGAAAACACTCTGCACTCCCCGCGTATCCGCTCCGGCAGACTTCCCCCGCCGTACAGCCCCAGCTGTTGCTGAACCTGTCTGATCTGAACAGCCTTCCTGCGATAGTCCGGTACGAATCGTAATACCATCGAGCAGATCAGCGCCGCCTTCGGCGATATCCTTCCCAAAAGATAAATCAGACGATCAGAGGTCATGAACCGGGTCAGCCCTCTGCACCAGTTCAATACGCCTGCCAGCGTAACAGCCATTACTACCCCGAAAATCACTGCCTCCAGCGTAATCCGGGCACCGTTCAGGTAGAACAGAACCGTGACTCCATTGTGGTAAACCAGAGGATTCACGATCATCACCCCCAGAAAGAACACAATCCGCCACGCAAACTCCCCCGCCTTGCCCCTTCCTGTCGCAAACGTCCTGTTAAGTATCAGGGAGCCTGCCCATGATACCACCTGCAGAAACGGGTGTCTCGTAAACATTGCCACCGTCATGACGCACACAAAATAAATGAAAATCGTAATCGGATGCAATCTGTCAGTCCACTCTGTCATCTTCCACATCCTTTCCGAGATTCGTAGTATATACCCAGATTACCTGATCACCCTCCTGAAGGAGATACTCACCGCACCCCATCTGAGGAAACCTTCCGTTGACCCGGTACATCCAGCCGGACAGATCACTGAAATCCCCTTCATAGAGGTATGCGATTCCCTGTACATACACAAATCCCCTGGCAACCGCGTCCCCTGCATATTCCATCTGGATATCATACTCCCGGACTGCCATATCCAGCAGTTCAAACACAGAAGTACCCTCCGTGACCCAGAAGTTTGTTTCCGCCAGAATGCATCCATCCTCCGGCATGTTCACTCCTGATTTGATCTCTTTCCTATCTACAATCGAATCGCAGCGAATTTCCAGTGAAACAAGCAGTCCCTCTCCCGGGGATGCCTGCTCTTTTCCACCGGAGAGATATTGCTCTTTGGTTTCTATCTTGAATCGCCACACAACCAGTACTGCAATTCCTGCCACCAGAAGAATACCGCAGATCCTGGGCAAACCGGCTTTCCTCTTCCTAACGCAGATCATCCATGCGGCAAAAGCAGCTATTCCGATCAATCCAGTCACAATCCAACGGTAATCCACACCACCGGCAGCACCATGACCGGGAAGAGCCAGCACATGCCGGTCCGTCTCCTCATACGCTTGAAACCGCAACAGGAATCCCGCTCCCCGGGCGGCCCGATACATCGCCGCCAATGCACACATCGCCTGGGAACTGCCCATCTCATTGACCTTTCCTCCCAAGGCATGCACATATCCTCCCTCTTCCGCTTCATACAACTGTAATCCGGTCCAGACAGAAGCGTATCCGGACGGGGAGTTTTCCTTGTAGTAGTCTTTTCCCAATGCACAGAAAGCCATCACCACCTGGGCAGTGCTCTCCACGCATCCGTTCTGCGCGTCCGCCACAGTTCCGTAGTCTCCGTCTTCCCGCTGTGCAGACCGCAGAAAGGCAACCGCCCGCTGCAGCATATCCGCCACCTGACGATTGTCTTCATAGGCAGCCATCGCTTGCACCGCCATCGCGGTAATGTCCACATCCCCGGTATTACCCCGTAGCGCAAATCCACCGTCCTGTAGCTGCATCTGTGACAGTTCCAGCAGGATTTCCTCCCGCTCCCAGGTTCCGCTGTCATACCCGCCTCCATCCAGCATCAGCAGACCATATAGGTAAGACATGATTCCCATTCTGCCAATGGTATGATCCTTCGCCACATCGATGTAGGCATTCCGCACCGCAGCCGTTTCTTCTGCGGCCGCCCCGCCTACCGCCTCGATTGCATCCACTGTCAGCATAATCTTCTGCAAAGAGGTGACTCCCAGTGCATCGGCGATCTCATCCGGTGTTTCTGCCCCCTGTGACTCCACCTTTTCCTGCATGGCGCGTTGCAGCGCCTTTATATAACGTGTGTAATTTATCTCATATCCGGCACCGCAAATCCCCAGAATAAGGGATTGCACGTTGCCGCTCAACGGATCTGCCGCATAGATCTCATCCACCAGCTGTTGCGCATCCGAAACCTGATATTGTTCGCACTGCCACAACAGAATCCTGTCCATTGCAGTTTTGATTTCCGACGAATCCACGGCTCCGGAAAGGGTAGATCCCTGCCAAAACAAAAGCAGCGCCGCCACACAGGCGATAATTCCCGGAAACCGATTCTTTTTATCCCTCGTCCTGACATGCATCTCCTCTCTCCGTTCTCCTTTCTGTGCGTTCAGTGCGGAAGCGGGCCTTCCCCGTCCATGTCCGCAGGTATGTGCGAAAAAGGCCCGTCCATCTGCTTATTCAGCTACATATACCTCATATTTCAGTTCGAACTCATCCCCTGCCGCAACAGGCTGTGCATCAATACTGAACTGGCCGTACTCCCCATTCACATACAGGGACCAGTAGGCACCGTCTGCATCGTAGTCAGCAGACACACCGTTAATCGTCGTCAGATAATACCCCCATTCATCCTGATACCCATCGAAATCAAATCCATTGGCCACCAGGCAATCGTACAGGGTATCCCCCTGCAATTCCATTGTGTACTTCGTATCATTTCCATCCGGTGCTGTCACGATTACGGTACACGTCTCTGCGTTCTGCTCCGCATCCGCTGTTGTGTCCTTCTTGTCTGTCTTTCCGCATGCAGTCATTGCAAACATGCAAAGGACAAGCATCATAGTCAGAATGGTGTTCAGTAACTTCTTGTTTCTCATCTCTTTCCTCTTTCTGCGCTTTCTGCGCCTTCTCAGATTACCGGAGTCATAAACACGGACACCTTCGGCAACATCCTTCCGCACTGCTGCAGGACGACTCCCGCGGAGCATTTTCCCGTATCAGAACAAAGTATCCGAATACAAGAAAAAAAGAGATCTTGCCGATCTCTTTGATGCCACCACAAAAAACAGGCATGGATCACTCCATCCCCCGCGCGCATTAAGCCTGAATTGCCTGCACTACGCCTTCTGTATCTGTATTTATGTGACATTGTTTTCGGTTCCGGCAAAAACAATTGTACGAATCCACGTATCTGACTAATCAGTTCCAGGACTGCTTCACAGTGACCGACTCGCGGGGAATCCCACCCCATTCCGTGTTCCGTTTTGAAACGGTATCCGTACATGAAAACGCATGTATCTTACCATACTTTATCCTGTTTTTCAACACCTGATCGAAAACACACTCTCTGCCATCAGACAGCCCGTCATATGCCGGTCTTCCGACCGGGGGAGCACTCAGCGAATCCCCCACACCACCGTGACGGTATCCTCCACCTCAATATCATCCGGTGTCATATCCATGTCATAGGACGCCCCGGCATGTGCCTTCCTGCACATCGCCCCGGCAGCCAGCGGTGTCACAGGACCGGTAACCAGATCAAGCCTGTTCCAGGAATAATCCACCAGCTGAATCTCTCCCAGTTCCACGCCCGATGCCTCTGCCAGAATTCGCGCCTTTGCAGTAGAATCTGTTACCGCCGTCCGAAGCAGATCGTTCTTACAGTTCTCCTGATCGCTGATTGTATATTCCAGATTTAATTCCGGATTGGCATCGCAATGAGCCAGTGCATACAATAGTCTGCCCAGCAGTTCGTTATTCAGCGGAAACTGGAGTTTCATTCTGTGATGATACTGGTACCCTGCAAAACGATTTTTCCAATTGCGGGTCTCGTCCTGATATCCTTCATATCTTGGCTCCACATTCATGGACACGGTCTTCCAATCCGTTCTGTCAAATCCAAGATCCGTTGCAAGTTCCTTGACTTTATTAGTCAATTCTGTAGATTTTCGAATCGCGTCCTCATATTCCTTTTCATTTCCTTCCAACGTGACAAACAGACGGGTGGTGTCCGGTCGGACTGCAATTTTCCCTTTCCCGGTTACCCTGATGACTCTCTCCATCTCGTTTCTCCTTTCCATGACAGAAGCTGCTCCCATCCGGGTGCATCGCCTCCCTGTTTTCATTGCGTTTTCTCTATATCATCCGCTGCGTTCCGTGCTGAATCAGAAACCGATCCAGATCATCTGCCGGAATTGGTCTGGAATACTTGAATCCCTGCAGATACGATGCCGAATTGTTCATACACAGCAGCTCCTGGTCTTCCGTTTCCACGCCTTCATACAGGAGTTCGTAACCAAGTTGATCGAATGCCAGTGACAAACTGTGAAGCATCACTCTCTGTTTCTCATCATCCGTCATCAGTAATAGCGAACGGTCAAACTTTACCACATTGAAATTCAATCCCAATAATCGTTCCAGATTTGAATGCCCGGTGCCGAAATCATCCAGATACAGATAACTGCCCAAGCGTCTCATCTCTGTCACAATACCGGCAACAATGTTGTAATCCGTATCGTTATTGCTCTCTGTCAGTTCCACACCGATCCTCCTAAAAGAGATACCGTGCCCGCTCACGATTGTCTCAAAATCCGTCATGAAAGAAGGAATCTTCAGTTCCGTCATGGAGAAATTGACAGAGATTCTGTCCCAGTCAAAGCCTTCACTCAATAATCGTTTCATCAGAATGCAGGATTTATTCAGAATAATCTTGCTCAACGCATGAATACAGTCGCTCTCTTCCGCAAGCGGGATGAATTCCCCCGGCATGATAAAGCCGATCCCCGGGATATCCAGACGCATCAGGGCTTCCGCAGTATCAAACCGGCCCGTATGCACATTCTTTACCGGCTGGCAATAGAGCAGAACTCTCTCATCCTCCAGATCCTCCTTCACCTTGATATCCTGTAATGCTTTCAGGATACACTTGGAACGGCTGAATTGCTCGAAATCGGAATGGTATACCATCAGGTATGTATTCAAGGCAATCTGTTTGGTATAAAAGTCAAATGACCACATGAAATCATCCATATTCTGCGACTCCGGATCTTCCATAACAACAATCTTGAAATCCAGATGAAACTGTCCGTGCTGCGGCAGAAGTTCATCCCGAACCAGAGTTTCTGCCCTCTGCATGATATCGGAATTCTTCTCCTCTTTTACGGCAAGAACCACGAGTTCCTGATAGGGATTGAACAGAATCGCATCCCGGAATTTGGCACTCTTGAAATTATAGAATACTTTGCCGAATTCCTCCGGAATCCCGTACTTCTTATCCAGGTTTAGACGCAGACACAGGAATACATCCTTCTTCCCTTTTTCCCGCCTCTCCAGCAGATAATTCTCCATGGATTTCAGATCCAGTGCCCCGGTCTCCAGCGCATAGGAATTGGAATGTAGCATGAATACAATCACAATGATCGGCATTGCAAACGTCAGTGACAGAAAAGAATTATGTCCATAGAAATCCTCGACCACAACAATTGCGACGCACATGATCTCCGTGATGTACAAAATCTTACGCACCTTCGGAATGATTCTTTTCCGGTACACAATCAGAATCGCGGCGATCAGAAAATAGTTCAGCAGATAGGCAATGGTAAAGGGCTTCTGAATGTTAACATTCTGCCACAGGCCTTCCTCATCCAGATAGAAGCCAATATGTGTCAGCGGTGACAGGCAGTCCATAACCGCCCCTGTCACATTCAGAAACAGGGAAATCAGCTTCAGACACGCACCCTGACTGCTTTTCGGCGAAATCAGAAGGATCAGATATTCCGTATACAACAGGAAAATCATAAGAAATGCGCAGTGATAGATATCCCGGAAGAAATATATCCAGAAAATCTTCTCCTGTTTGACAGCAATACAGAACATGACATTCGATGCAGAAGCCAACGTCACAAGAACAAGACTTAATATGAAGAGGAAGGATCTCTTTTCCCTTTTCACATACGTTTCCTTGAGAATCAACAGAAACAGAATTCCCAATAAAACCAGAAAAAGATCCCCCACTATGGAATACTTTTCAATCAGTTCCGTATACATTCCCGTTCCTCTTTGGTTCACTCGCCGAGTTTTCTCTTTCGGTTACCGCACAGTTGTCATATTATTATATCACATGTTATCCACATTGGAAAGAATTAACCTTGACAATATCAACAATTCATTATATAAAAAAAGAACTGACAATCGTAACAGATTCAAACAAAGGACATAAGTATGAAGCGTTTTCTCCTCAAAGCAGCCTATATTCTGATCATGATCGGACTGGCCTTTTTACTTGTTTATTACATAGGACGTGATATTGCTCCCGATCTGATCCGCGCTTTCAAGAGTGGGGACGAAGCCGCAATGGAGATGTATCTCGCAGAGAATGATAATATTCTCGGCATGATGCTGACCGCCCTTCTGCAGATTGTTCAGGTTCTGTCCGTCTTCATCCCCAGTATCCCTGTGCAGGTTGCTGCCGGAGTCGTATTCGGAACCGTCCGTGGTTTTCTGATCTGCTATATTGCCAATATTGTTGCCAACGCATTCATCTACCTGATCTATGCGAAGATCCATGTCCTGTTAAACAGGATCGTACCGATGGAGAAAGAGAGCAAGCTCACCCGTATGATCGCCGCATCCGGTTCTCCTACCTATATGGTCGCAATGGCATGTATCATTCCTGCTATCCCAAACGGCTTCATTCCCTATGCAGCATATGCTGCCAAGGTGCCGTTCAAAAAGTTCGTCTTTGCCGTATCCGTAGGGTGTCTTCCACCCATCCTGGTACTGTGTGCCATCGGCAATCAGATCCTGACCGGAGACTGGTTCCTGGTAGTGTTCCTGATCGCCCTGTCCTTTGTGATTGCCGCAGTTCTGACACTGCTGCAGGGACGGATCATTCGCTTTATCAATACCCACATCCGGAATCGACGATAGGTATCAGCCTTCCATCAGTGCCAGTATCATCTGGGCAGTCTCAACTTTCCCGGTTCCGCTGTCCATACTGTTTTTCTGGATGTATCGGTGGGCTTCCTCTTCCGACATGCCGTTTCGCTCCATCAGCAGTTTTTTCGCCTGTTCGATGATCTTGATCTCTTCTTCGTTCCGTTCTTTCGGAACAGACCTGCGCTTCTTCCGGCGACGATCCATATTCTGCGCCATCATTCCCAGCGTTTCTACCAGATCGTGCACTTTCAGCGGCATCGGAAGACCGACGACCCCATTGCCCATATTATCTTCCAGGTTCTGCATGGACGCCACCAGAAGCATCTCAAAGTTCTGGGGCATAATGTAACGGAGTTCCCCGGCTGTCATATCGAGATATTTGGATCCGCTTACCACGATTCCGTCATTCATCTCCTCCAGCGCTGCCATCACCTGGGCGCCCGTAGAACACACCGTCTTCACCTGAAATCCATATTTTACCAAAACATTACGGATATTCTTAGCCTCTTCAAGCTTGTAAAAAACAACAATGATGCTTGTCAAGCGAACTCCTCCTTCCGCAATGTCTTTCGTATCTGTATGGTATACATCTACTTCACGCAGCAAAATTAAATCTTATTTAAATATTCGTTGATTTCCCACTCTGTTACCTGGGAACGGTATCTGTTCCATTCTTCTCTTTTGGCTTCCGTATACTTCTGGAAAACGTGCTCTCCCAGTACATCTGCAATAAACGGATCTGCTTCCATCTCCGCAACCGCTTCCGTCAGCGTATCCGGCAGCGATCCGATACCCAGCATCTTCCGTTCCGCTTCTGTCATCTCATAGATGTTGCGATCCACACTCTTCGGCGGCTCAATATGATTCACGATACCGTCAAGTCCTGCCCGCAGACACACTGCAAGTGCCAGATACGGATTGGCTGCCGGGTCCGCACACCGCAGTTCCACTCTGGTCCCGTTTCCTCTTGATGCCGGGATTCTGATCAGCGGACTTCTGTTTATACCGCTCCACGCAATGTATACCGGTGCCTCATATCCCGGCACCAGTCGTTTATAGGAATTCACAATCGGATTGGTAATGGCCGTCATACCTTTGATATGCTTCATAATACCGCCGATAAAGAAGTATGCCTCTTTACTCAGACCCAATGCATTGTTCTCATCTGCAAAAATATTCCTGCCGTCCTTCATGAGCGACATGTTGATATGCATACCGCTGCCTGCCTCTCCGAATTTCGGTTTCGGCATGAAAGAAGCATGTAATCCGTGTCTTCTTGCAATCGTCTTGACGGTCAGTTTGAATGTCATAATGTCATCAGCGGTCTTCAACGCCTCCCCGTATTTGAAGTCAATCTCATGCTGGGCAGGTGCACATTCGTGGTGAGAGGCTTCGATTTCAAATCCCAGTTCCTCCAGATTCAGCACCATATCCCGTCTGGCGTTCTCCCCGAAATCATTCGGTCCCATGTCGAAATAACCGGCTTTCTCGTATGTGATCGTCGTCGGTAACATATTTTCGTCCGTATGGAAAAGGAAAAATTCACACTCCGGCCCAACCATGAAGGTATAGCCTAATTTCGCCGCCTCCGCAATGGCTCTTTTGAGTACATACCGCGGATCCCCCTCAAAGGGAATTCCGTTTGGTCTGTACACATCACAGATCAGTCTGGCAACCTTGCCCTGCTGGGGTCTCCACGGGAAAATAGCAAGTGTATCCAGATCCGGATACAGATACATATCCGACTCTTCAATCCGCACAAATCCCTCAATGCTGGACCCGTCAAACATGATCTGATTATTCAATGCTTTTTCCAGCTGGCTTGCTGTGATTGCTACGTTCTTCAGGTTACCGAAGATGTCCACAAACTGCAGTCTGATAAACTCCACGTCTTCTTCATCGATAATGCGAATAATATCTTCCTTCGTATACTTGCTCATATGCGCGCTCCTTTTCTTCCCATGAATATGTTTGCCTGCTTCAGCCGGCAATATAATATGATTTGTGAATCCGATTCACGAATAGGCATCGCTCCTCATTCAGATTATCGTATGATATAATCTCCTGTCAAGAAACATATCTTCCACTATGGATCTTCCCGCCGGTCTGCTCTTCCTATTTGATCTTATATGAATAAATACACACCAGCAACATAGAATATACCAATAACCCTATCGGAGTAACCTCATGAGTGCCAAAACTAAAATCGTCGTATTTCATCTGAAAGAATTGATCTACACAGGAATCTTTGTTATTCTCGGAATCCTTTTCATCATACTGATGATCCTGATGTTCTCGCCATCCCGTAGCAGGAAATCCAAAACGCCAACCGAACAGGCGCTCTATGTTCCGGGAGTCTACACAACCCCCGTTGCCCTTGGCAACATGACTGTGGCGGTTGAGATGATTGTCGACAAAGACTGTATCCATTCTCTCCGGCTCGTCAACATCGAAGAGGACGTCGCAACCATGTATCCTCTGGTTCAGCCCACCTTTGAAGAGATTGCGTCCAAGGTTCTGGAAACCCAGTCCGTTACCGGCGTAACATACAACAGGGATACCCAATACACCACCAAGGTTCTGGTAGATGCCATTGAATCCAATATCAACAAAGCCGTTCTCAGAGAGGATTCATCCGCAATCAACCCTTAAGGAAACCGGAAAGCAGGACCTTTTTATTCAATAACATATGTTATGTAATTTCTTCGGAAGTCGGGATCACGCCGTGCGCACTCTGTACTGATCGAGCTGTTATACGCCGGATCCCGCCCTTCTCGCAATCTCATGGCGTCCGGTCTCTGTACTATCTCCGCACTCTGTCCTTAATCCTTGCCAGATCCTCCGGCGTAAACACATAATGCCGGTTACAGAACTGGCAATTCGTCTCAATATCCTGACCGTCCCGGATCATATCTTCCAATTCTTCCGCCCCGAGACTGATCAATGCCCGCTCCACTCTGTCCCGGCTGCAGTCGCAGTGATATCCGGTAGGCAGTGTTGTCATATATTCAATATCCATCTCTCCCAGAATCTGTTTCAGAATCTCTTCCGGTGTATTTCCTTCCGACAACAGCGTGGTAACGCTCTTCATATTTTTCAGCCGTTCTTCCAGCTTGTCCAGCGTCTCTTCGGAGGCAAACGGCATCACCTGGATAATGAATCCACCAGCCTGTGCCACGGTGTTATCCTTATTCATCAGAACACCCAGACCGACCGAGGAAGGCACCTGTTCACTGGTTGCGAAATAATAGGTCAGATCCTCCGCGATCTCGCCGCTTACCAACTCCGTCTGCCCGGAATACGGTTCCTTCATTCCAAGATCCTTGATGACCCGTAGGAACCCTCGCCCTACCGCCCCTCCGACATCCAGTTTGCCGAAATAATTGGGCGGTAACATGACATCAGGAACCTTGGCATATCCCTTCACCTCAGCCTTTGCATTGGCTGTTACCAGCAGTTCCCCTACCGGACCGTCCCCCACAATCTGGATCGTTAACAGATCCCGATCTCCTTTCATCATGCTTCCCATCATAGCGCCCGCAGTCAACAGTCTGCCCAGTGCCGCCGTAACGATGGGACTGGTCTCATGAATACTTCTTGAATATTCCACCATTTCTTTTGTTGTCGCCGCAAACGCGCGGATTTCCGCGTTTGCAGCCGTTGCCCTGACAATATAATCAGACATCTTCACACCTCAGAATCATCACTATTTTCCCTGTTCCCGTAAGACAAGCAGGATTCTCTCGCTATCTGCACCGGCCACCCTTCCGGAATATCCATCATATGCGGCCACATAGAGCAGCCCGGCCTCACCGGCAAACCGTTTCATTTCCTCCAGCGTATATCCCCGCTGATAATGAATCTCTGTAAAACGCCGGAACAATTCTTTCTCTTCTCTTACAAAAAAGGTGATCTCATATTCATTGATCTGCTCTTCCTCATCGTAATAATTATCCCAGATAAAAGAACAATCCTCCCGGTTTTCCGCAATCGTCGTATCACCAATCACATCTCTGTATTTGTGTACCGTATTGAAATCCAGAATAAACAAACCGCCAGGATCCAGATAATTATTGACAAGCTTCATCATCTTGACCACATCCTCCGGTTCCGTCAGATAATTCACAGAATCGCAGATACTGATCATCGCTCGTGCCGTGCCATATAATTCCAGTTCCCGCATGTCCTGATTCAGATACAGAATACCGCTGTTCTTCGCAGACCTTTTCTCTGCGGCAATCCCAAGCATCTCCTCCGAATTGTCAATCCCGATCATATCGTATCCCTGATCGGCCAAAAGTTCCGTCATCACGCCGGTACCACAGCCCAGTTCCACTATGATACCATCTGTTATTTTATTCTCACGCAGAATATCCAGCAGAACGTCCCGCCATGCCTGATAGGGAGTCTCATCCATAAAGATATCATATACCTTCGCAAAATCGCTGTATGCTTCCATTCTATTCTCCGCCCAGTTTCATCGAAACAACGAATCCGACTCCGAATGCAAGAACCGAACTAATGATCGTCACCGCAAGATTCGTATACGTAAATGTATTCAACAGGACAATTGCCACCGGAGATGCGACAATCAATCCGATGATTGCCCAGAACGCCACCAGTGGATATTTGCGGAAAATCCATTCAATCAGTTTGGCAATCACGACAATCCCGAAAAGAGCTCCCAATCCGAAGGGAACCAGAATGCCGAGTCCACTCACAACACCGTCCATGTCCAGATGGGCCAGAGCAGTCATGAAATCCTTGATCGCAGCCACCACCGGCTCATAATATCCCAGCAGCATCAGAATCATGGATCCGCTGACCCCCGGTATCACCATTGTTGCAGCCGCGATAATACCGCATCCGAACAGAATCAGTACATTGACAAAGCCAAAGGACAAATCTGCATCTGCACCTTTCCCGCCACCGAATAAGGCCATTCCCACGACCAGTGCAAAAAAAGCAAGCGCGGCAATCACATGCTGAGGCTTGAGCGGATTCCCTTTCACCTTCCGGCATACGGCCGGAAGTCCTCCCACAATCAGTCCGATAAACAACAGATTTGTGGGAATCGGATATTTCTCCAGAGCCGTTGTAATCACAAAAGAAAGCGCCACCAGCGCAATTCCTGCTCCGATGATAACCGGAACAAGCAGCTTCATTGATTTCTTAAATTCAGATTTAATATGTGTCAGTGCATGGATCAGTTTGTCATAGATCCCCATTGCCACAGCCATTGTTCCGCCGCTGACACCCGGAATAATATTGGCGATTCCAATCACCATTCCCCTGAATATATTGCATAATGCTTCTATCATACTACCTCCACTCCACTGACACCTTGGCGTCGAAGGACCCCTCCTCGCCAATGATCTCTTTCATTGCCTTTACCAGCACATCCATCTGCTCATCTGTTCCAATGGTAATTCTCATCCGGTTTTGAATTCTCGGCTTATTCCAGTACCGCACATAGATTCCTTTTTCTTTTAGCCGTTCAAACATGACGGCTGCCGGTATCTTCTCATGGGCAGCGAAGAGGAAGTTTGCTTTGGAATCGGTGCATGTAAAGCCAATTCCCTCCAATTCTGTCTTCATGCGCTCCCGCGTTGCCACGATTTTCGCCGTGGTTTCCTTGAAATATGCCTCATCCCGCACACTTTCAACCCCCAGCTCCAATGTGGGACGGTTCATCGTATAGGAATTCATGGCAAATTTGACATCCAACAGATACCGGATCAGCTTCTCATCAGCCATTGCATAGCCGATGCGCATTCCCGCCATCGATCTGGATTTGCTGAACGTCTGTACAACAATCAGATTATCGAACTCATTGATCAGATCCACACAGCTCTCTCCGCCGAAATCAACATAGGCTTCATCCACCACAACAATGACATCTCTGTGTTCTGCGATAAAGTCCTTCATCTGCTTCTTTCCGACCGCAATTCCTGTCGGGGCGTTTGGATTGGCAATGACAATTCCGCCGTTTTCTTTTCTGTAGTCTTCAAAACGGATTCGGAATTCCTCGTCTACCGGGATCTGTTCGTACGGAATCCGGTACAGGTTCGCCCAGACATCGTAGAAAGAATAGGTAATATCGGGGAACAGGATCGGCTTTTCAGATTGAAAGAAAGTCAGAAAGATCATAGCCAGAACATCATCCGAACCGACTCCCACAAAAACCTGCTCATCCCTGAGACCGTAGGATTCTGCCAGTGCATGAACCAGCATCTTTGCATCCGGATCCGGATACAGGCGAAAACTTGCAGGATCCATCCGCTCCAGCGCAGCGGTCACTCCCGGTGCAGGCGGATAGGGACATTCATTGGTATTTAATTTGATGATATCTTTTCTCTTTGGCTGTTCTCCCGGAACATAGGGTTCCACCCGTCTGACATTCTCTTCCCAGCTCATGATCTTCATCCTTCCCTTGTTTCTACTTATGAACGCTTCGTCATTCCAACGGAATAACGTTTTGCATGATTTATCATATTAACAAACTTTTATCTTTTATGCAACAAACATTCCCTTATCTTCCCATGTATTCTTTGCTCCTCTTTCTCCGGTGTTCTTCTCCGACGGATCAGATACCACACCCCAAGCAGAATTCCCGCGCCCAGAGCGGACCATAGCAGGAAAAACAGGAGACCACCGGCCGTTCCGTCCCGGTAGGGATCGGCATTTCCATCGATAACGCCTACCGTTGCGACGAGATCATCCGCAAGCTGTATCTCCTGTCCGTCCCGGTTCTCCGTATCCGAACAGATTGCTTCCGCGAATCCGGTATCCGTGGCAGACAGATTCTCCTCCCCGCCGTTCGCTCCTCCATCTTCCGTATCATTGTCCTGCTCCGCATTCTCCTCTCCGGTTCCGGCTTCTGCGTCGGATTCTGTCGTCGCATCCCTGTCGGAATAGTGGTAAATCGTTCCTCCGGCAGAGGAGGATTTCTTCTGCGTACTCTGCTTCTGTGCATTCCGGTTCTGCGTCGTCCCGTTCTTCCCGCTCTCCTCCACCGCTTTGTGTTCACCTTCTCCTGCAGCCGCATCATCCGTCTCCTTCCGTCCGGCATCCGGCTTACTCTGCGTAATTCCTCCGGAATTCTGTGCCGCTCCGCCGGAACTCTGAGCAACTCCGCCGGGATTCTGCGCCGCTCCTCCGGAAGCCTGTGAAGAATCCACGGAATGAGCCGGTGAGGAATCTGTCGGACGCGCCGGTTCTGTATGCGGCAGGATTCCGGAAACCGTAAACTCCATACTGTCCGCATTCCCCGCCCGGTCCCGAACCATTATCTGATAAGTACCGTTTTCGCTGTAATTCCGACTGTCATCTCCACTCCAGGTTGCACCGCCATCCCAGGAAAACCCGTTTTCTGCAATTCCGGACGCCTCATCACTGCACTGGATGGAAACGGTAATCCCTCCGTCAACGGCACGTTTCGTGATCCCCGTCAGCAAAGGGGCATCCCTGTCAATATTGGTGACCTGAACCGCAAGCTGTGCTCCGGTATATCCTTCCCCGACAGGATATACCATCGTATAAGTACCGTTGGCCGTTACCTCCAGGGTTTCTCCGGACGCGCCTTCCTCACTCCATGTCAACAATTCCGACCGGATATCAAAGCCCGGCTGTATCCCCTTTATTCCTCCTTCCAACGTCATCTGGCGAGTCCATGTATCCGTACTCCGCACACAGCACAGTTCCGCCAGAACCTGCCCTTCTTCCATACCGCAGTCCGGTACATAATGATCCATTCTCGTGCACGCACTCTCCGCAGTCAGAACATCTGTCCGGCAGATGGAGCATCTGTATTTCTCTACCGTTCTCGCGTTCTGACACCGGGTCAGATTCGTCCACATATCCAGATATCCCGGCACATAACCCCATGTATAGGTACCGCATTCCCCACAGACGAAAACCACCCTGTCTCCCGATTCATCCAGATACGGCTTCTGCGTCAGTCTACCGCCGCACTGCTGCGTAACAGAATATGCCTGCGCCCTGCCTTCGCAATACACCGCTTCGCCGTAACATCCGCCGCATACATCCTGATTTCCCACATGAACATGCCGAATACAGGTATCGCCGTCCGCCGCCTGTGCCTGCACTGCCCAGCGCATATACAGAAACAGCAGTACCGCTATCGTCAATACAGTCCTGCAAACTGCCCGTAGTCCGGCTCCCCTGTTTTCCCTGTCAGCTTCTCTTTTCCATAATTCTTCCATAGATTGACCTCCGAACGGATATGATGGTCAGGACATAATATCCTGCCTCAGATATTGTTGATGTGCCGTTAGCATTGACGTGTTCCTGTATTGTACCGAGATTGCTTCGTTCACAACAAGTCGGAAAAAGAAACAAATCTCACGCATAAACTTTGTAAAAAAATAATAGAATATAAAAATGTACGCGGAGTCCGATCGGGACTCCGGGGAGTGTTATGAGAAAACTACATCCATCCAATCTCTTTCCCTATCTTATTCTCTCACTCGGCGTGGTCGCGTTGATTGCTTCCATCCATGAATATCGTACCGCCGACGTGACCGCGGGTACTTCTTATAACGGCAAAGATCTTCCGATCTACTGCGTACAGACTGACGAGAAGAAAATATCCCTGACCTTTGATGCCGCATGGGGGAATGAAGACACACAGACGATTCTGGATACCCTGGCACAATATGACGTTAAAGTCACCTTTTTCATGACCGGTTCCTGGGTTCAAAACTATCCCGATGACGTAAAAGCCATTCTGGAAGCGGGACACGATCTCGGCAATCACAGCCAGAACCACAAAAATATGTCGCAGCTGTCATCTTCAGAGATCGCCAATGAATTATTGACTGTCCATCAGACCGTGAAAGAGTTGACAGGATATGACATGTTCCTCTTCCGTCCTCCCTACGGAGATTATGACAATCTTGTCATTACGGAGGCTACTGCCTGCGGATACTATCCGATCCAATGGGATGTAGACAGTCTTGACTGGAAAGATTATGGTGTCGACTCTATCATCAATACCGTCACCAGGCATAAGCACCTTGGCAACGGCTCTATCGTTCTCTGCCATAACGGTTCCAAATACACCGCCCAGGCATTGGCTGCAATGATTACGACATTGCAGGCGGAAGGTTATGAATTTGTTCCCGTATCGGAACTGATCTACCGGGATCACTATCACATGAATCACGAAGGACGTCAGATACCGGATACGTCACAATAATTCCCTCCTCTTTTACTACGATTTCACATCCTTTTCACAAATTCATTGTATAATGCAGACAAATCTTCTATAATGAGGAGAGCATCATGTTTTGAGGAGGATGTATTACCATGAGTAAGAATCTTGTGTCACAGGACACGAATATGAGTAAAAGTGCTGCGAAACGGAATCAGCGTCGTCGGGAAGTAGCCGCCAGGAAAAACCGCAAGCGGATGATCCGGATTATTTCACTTACCGTCTGCTGTCTTGCCGTTTTGGGTATCGGTTTCTATGTCGGACAGAAAATTTATTTCAACGCCACCAAAACCGTTGCCAGTTCTGACTACAGCGCAGGACTGACCGATGACGGCAAGATCGACGGACTTGATGTCAGCAGTTATGTGAAAGTTCCCGATTATAACAACATTCGTTTTCCGCTGGCTGATCTGGAGTATTCTGACGAAGATGTAGAGGCGGATATTGAGAAGGCTCTGCAGAATCATCCGTTGCATTGCACAGACACTTCTGTCACACTGAAAAGCGGTGATAAGATCAATCTGGATTATGTGGGATATGCGGACGAAGAGCCCTTTGAAAACGGAGATACCCAGGGCAAAGGAACCGATCTGGAGCTGGGTTCCGGCACCTATATCGACACCTTTGAGGATCAGATCATCGGTCACAATGTAGGGGATTCTTTTGACGTCAATGTCACCTTTCCGGATCCCTATGAGAACAATCCCGATCTGTCCGGCAAAGATGCCCGTTTTGAAGTAACTATTAACTATGTATATCAGCAGTCAGACTTCGATGACGCCTTTGTTGCCGAATATCTTGGGGATTATGCTACTACAGCGGAGGGGTACCGCCGGTATCTGAAGGAAACCCATTACCAGACCAATCTGGAGTCTGCCGTACGTCAGTATATTACCGACAACGCCCACAATTCTTCCTATCCGAAGAAATATTTAAAGAGTCTGAAGAGTCTCCAGCGTGCAGATGATGAGAGCAGATATTCCTATATGAACAGCTACTATTCCCAGATGCTCGGAACCGTATTGTATGAGAGTTTTGAGGATTTCACCGGAATGTCGGAACGCGCGTATGAGAAAGATCTCTCCTCCAGAGCCAAGGCAATCATGGCACAGAATATGCTTTACCAGTATATCTATGAAACAGAGAATCTGAAATACACCGAAGAAACGTATGAGGAACTGATCGCAGAATACGGTTCCGGCTTCGGTTTGTCTGATGCTGAAGCGGTCGAGGACGTCTTCGGCAAAGGGTATCTGGCACAGCAGGCGATCCAGAACACGGTTGTACAATATCTGTGTGAAAAGGCAATCGTTGAATAGAACAGGGAGAATGCATCCCGTTCTTCCAAGGAAACAACTTCTCCACAGAATCAGACAGGGGCTTTCCGATCTCTCGGAAAGCCCCTCTTAACATCAACAGTACATCTCACTCCACACTAATAGAATCCTCTGGAACAACAGCAGTTCATCAGCAGATTGCACATCAGAAGTTCACAGCACAGGTTGCCGGTCGAACCGAAGTTCCTGCCAAAACCGCCTCCCATGGTACGATACCAGTCCTCTCCGTTCTCCAGTCTGCTTAGCAATTGTCTGTACTGCACATTGTCCGGATCGATGGAAACAGCCCGTCTCGCATGCTCCAGTGCGGTAACATTATTCCCGCTTCCCGCATTGGCAATGGCACTGCAGTAATACCAGAACCCATCCCGGTTGGAAACCCGTTCCAGGCAGTTCAGCGCATCGCGGAACTGTCCGTTCTGGATAAATCTCACTGCCGCCTGCATATCGGAAGAAAATGCGTCCGCATTCCCGAAACCGCCCTGGCCGTACCCGTTCCCGAATCCTCGCCCGGCACTGCCGAAACCGCCCTGGCCATAGGAGCCTTGTCCATAGCTTCCGGAATAATCTCCGCTCTTTTCCCGCTGAATCTGATTATATGCTTCCTGAATCTCTTTGAACTTCTCTTCTGCCTGTGCCTTATTGGGATTATTCACATTGGAATCCGGATGATATTTCCGGCTCAATGTTCTGTATGCTCTTTTGATCTCTTCATCCGAAGCATCCCTGGAAACCCCCAGCACTCTGTAAGGATCAACCATCGTTATGTTCCTCTCTCTTTTTCCTGCATACAGTATACCGCGTGAACACTCCTGCATACAATATATTTCTCAGAAGATTTACATCCTGCAGGATCGGAAGCTTCTCAAATTCCCGACTGCACTCCGCCATCATCATCTCCAGTACTTTCTCCACATAGTCATCAAATCCATCCCTGTGTTCGTAGGATTTCCACACATTATACTGTCCCTTTTTCTTATCCTCCGCAAGATCATCGTACGCATCCAGCAGATAGATGAATTTGCCCAGATAGAAGCCGATGGTCCGAAGGCTGTCCTCCCACTCATCATGTCTGTACGCAAACAGAGTTCCCATCATCTCTCCGGTCAGTCCTGCCGCCTCATCGAGATTCCCGGAATCCGCCCGCTCCACCCTGTGAAGCTTCCGCAGATATTCCACAATCCCGGTTACCTGCTCCGGATATTGTGCCGCTGTTCGGCGGTATCTGCCCCGCAACAGATCAGATGATACCTTCTTCACCACATTCCTGTCATCCTGCCAGTCATCCCTCAGATTGTGATACGCCAACAGAATATTCATATCTGCCACATAATCCAGCACCTCATTGCTCCGGATCTCGTGCTTCTCCAGCGGATGAGCGATACACCTTTGTCTCATCCTCGTACTGTGCGGTTCATACAGTCCGCACAAAAGCAGTGCCAGGAAAACCATATCGAAATTCAGAGTCATCTGCCCCCGGATGCCGTGGCGTTCCCGTAGCGCATGGCAGAGTCCGCAATAATAGGATCGGTACGTCCGATACTCTTTTATCTTCAATTCATCCCGATTCACAACCACATACCCGAACATACCCACTCCTTATGTACGTTTGATGAACTCTCTGCGGCAGGACGGACAGGTAATACAGATCTTCCCCCGTCCCTTCGGTACCCTGATTTTCTGTCTGCAGGACGGACACAGGTAAATCTTATGATACCGGTCTGTCGTCCCGTTTCTGTGGAACAGTTTATTCCTGATCTGCAGATATTTCAGATTCTCCGCATAACGTCTGGAAACATTGCGGGAGAACATCCTGAAATAAATAAGAATCAGCATCAGCCACATAAACACACTGATCCCCAGACTCACTCCCGGTATTCTGATAAACAGAGAAGCGGCCACCACTACGATCGTCAATATCATCAGAAACTTATTCAGATCATCCACGCCGTATCTTCCCTGCATGAAACGATTGATTCTGTCGCGCATTGTATCACTCTCCTATCCTTCTATACAACTATTTAACCCTATCGCTGCAGAATAAGCAAATGATAAACGATAAAAAAAATATAACTTTTTTCTAAAATACGGATTTCTAACATTTTTGTAAAGGGCTTGCGAAAAGGACAGTAAATGCATACACTTATACTGGATGGATAGTGGGAGTGTGTGCACTTACGGAGGACAACAAATGATACTGAACAACTGCTTTGAAATTGCATCCTGTATTTTTCTATTGATTTTGGTGGGGGATTTCCTGTATCGCCGGCAGTTTCCGAGGGATACCACCAGAATATTTCTTCCGTTCCTGCTGGTATCCGTAATCGGAAGCATATCCGGCATTCTGTTTGGTATATTGCTGAATTCAGGTGCCGCCTATCCTTCGGGGTTCAGGTACCTGATCTGTACCTTCCATTTTGCATCCCAGGGTGCCGCGTATCTTCTTTTTTTCATGTTCATCAGCACCGTTTCCGGACCGGTTTACAGACATCGTCTGGAAGAACCGATTCTCTTGTGGATTCCCGCAGGGATCTACATTCTGTTGGCGCTTTCCACGCCCTGGACGGAGATCTTTTTCCGGATCACTCCCCAGGGGCAGTACCGGTACGGCTATGCGGAAGAGATCACGTTCCTGCTGCTTGCTTACTTTTTTGTCATCCACACATACCATCTGCTTCGCTATGGAAATAAACAGAACCAGCACGCCCGTTTTATGATTCTGCTGACCTGTATGTCGGTACTGCTGTTCTCCGCGCTCCAGATTGCAATGACCCACATCCTTCTCATGGGCCTTGCCCGTGCCTTTGCAGCGACCGTCATCTATCTGACCCTGATGAATCCCGGTGAACTTCTGGACAGCAATACCGGTCTGTTCAACAAGAACGCCTTGTACATGCGTATCCGGGAAAAAGAGAACGGGACTCCGTATTCCGTCATCTATCTCAATATTGACAAATACCGGTTCATCAACCAGACCTTCGGATACGGACAGTCTTCTTCCCTGCTGACACAGATTGCCCGGGAACTGAGAAAAATATGCATTACCTGTGATATTTACCGGATGGATCGGGATGATTTCGTCCTGCTGGCCACAGGACACGAGGAACTGAACTTCATCAGTGCCATCAAGGAGCGGTTTGACAAGCCCTGGTTATTCTTCAATACTGCCGTCATGCTTCAGTGCCGTATGGTAGTTCTGCGCAGTCCGGAACATTTCACCACTTCCACAGAACTGATTCCCATGCTGAACTACATGGATCAACAGGCCAAGAAGCTGGGCAGCGGTTCCCTGTATGTGGCTGATCAGAAGAGTGTAGATGCATTCCGGCGTCACATCTATATTGAGGACGCCATCAAAAAAGCACTGAACAACCATACCCTGTGTGCTTTCTATCAGCCGATTCATTCCGCAGCAGATCATACAATGGTATCCGCTGAGGTATTGTCCCGGATTCCGGATGAGAAATTCGGCTTTATCCCCACCCAGGAGCTCATCGGTATTGCCGAGAACAACGGATTCATTGTTGATCTTGGATACCGGGTCTTTGAGGAGGCATGCATTTTCCTGCACAAGATGGATCTGAACGGGGATGCTTCCTGCGTTCCGATACTGGAGGTCAACATCTCCACAATACAGTGTATGCAACCCAATCTTGCGGAACAGTTGATTGCGATCGCCGAGAAATATCATATCAAACCATCCGGCATCAACTTCGAGATTACCGAATCCGCCGCCCTACAGTCCGAAGCGCTCCTGCACCGGCACATGGATAAGCTGAAATCCTACGGTTTCACATTCTCCATTGACGATTACGGAACCGGTTTTTCCAACTGTTCCTACCTGATCGAGTTCCCCTTTGATCAGGTCAAGTTTGACCGGGGCATGATTCTGTCCTACTTTGAGGACAGCAATGCCAGACTGATCCTGGACAATGAATTCGCAACCATTCACAAACTGGGCAAAGCCATTGTCTGTGAGGGTGTGGAATTCCCGGATCAGATTGAGGTGCTTACCGCTAGGGGCGTAGATTATTTCCAGGGACATTATTTCAGCGAACCGCTGAATGAAAAAGATTTCGTGAAATACATTGCTTCCCGCTAGGGAGGCTACTATGCCAGACAGTTGAAGGTCAGAACCTTCTCTTCCGTACCGGATGTCACATACAGCTTTCCTTCCCCGCTCTCTCCGACGGTTTTCACATAGGTGCCCAGACACCCTCCCTGCAGGCTGATCACATCCGGTCCGATCAGGGCGATAGCGCCTTCCGTGCGGAGTGTTACCGGTTCCTGATCATATGAAAGCCTGTTTCCGTTCTCGTCACACATCGTAATCCGAATCGAAGCAACATCATAGGAGTGATTCTCCACCAACAGTTCCGTATCCGTCTCCACATGCAGTTCTCTTCTCTTTCCCGGAGCACGTGTCACGGTCGCAACGACCGCTCCGTCCCGGATGGCGTCAAACCGGAACACGGTGACCATCCCGTTCCGATGCAACGCGTACCTGTCATAGAGCTCTGTTATCTTTCTGCGTCCGATGAATCCGGTCAGTGCCAGCCGGATTCTGACCATCTTATATCGAAGCGGCAGATCGTCCATGCCGTATTCGGAGATCCCGCGTAACACTTTTTTGATCCGTTCACAGGTACGGTGACTGTACTTCTCCTGCGTCTCCATCCATTCTCCGATGAGATCATCGATTTGGATCGGTGGATGCGGCAACGCAGCGTATGGATTCCCGGCGTCACGGTTCGGAAAACATTCCGTCACAAACGCATCATTCCTGTAGACCTTTACACTGTCCGCATTGGTGAATGCATAAACCGTCCCGATATTGCAGGCCGGCTGCTCTCCCAGCTCCACAGTGGAGCCGATCGTAAGATAAGGGCACTCATCCGACTGGCTTGCGTAAACTGCCGCAGACAGTTTCGGATTGCGGAACAGATCAAGAACCCCCCGGTAACAGATTCCGTCACCGCATCCAAACTCCCTGTGAACCGCATAGTCCGTCATGCTCCATCCGCAGCCGCCAGCCACATTCGTTTCCGCATAGCAGGCATTCATCATCCCGGCACTCTCCAGTGCAGCATCCAGTCTGATCGCTTCCCGATCGTACATTTTCACCGAAGCCGCTTTGCCCTGCAATGCGCCAAACAGGCACCCGGAAGCTTTCTTCCCGGCGCCCGGATTCCGGAGACGGATATCCGGATATTCTCCCTGCCCCGGAATCCCGCAGAAAATCACGGACGGATGGTGCTGATACAGGCGCATCATCTCCTCCGTATTCCGATCCTCGATATCCTTCCACACTTCGTCTCCCGAATCCCATCCTGCGGAAATATCCGCACAGACCATCAGACCTTTTTCATCACAGGCATCCAGGAAATCCTGAGACTGCGGAGCATGCGCAATCCGGACCAGATTCACTCCCAGTTCACGGAGCAGAATATCAACGTCTCTCTTCTGCACCCGCTCCGGCATCGCATATCCGACATACGGGTAACTCTGGTGACGGTTCAAACCCCGGAGTTTTCTTTTCTTCCCGTTCAGATAGAATCCATCGGGTCTGAACACCGCTTCCCGGAAGCCGATCCGTATCTGATGGGAATCGACCTGCACTCCTCCCATCAGGAGTTCCGTTTTGAGAATGTATAATCTCGGTTCCTCCGGATTCCATAGTTCCACATCCGTGATGCCGCTGGAGATCTCCAACGACTGCAATTCGGAGTAATGCACCACCGCATGTCCATCGCTGTCCAACAGACTCTGGCGGATCAGATAATCATCCGGCTCCTCATTCAGCGTAATCCGACTACGCAGGATTTTCGTGGTATCCAGCACATGCTCCTGCATCAGTTCCACATCCTTGATGTAATACCGGTCATGTACATCGATATACACATCTCTGTAGATTCCGCCGTAGGTCATCTCCTCCACTGCCTTTCCGAACGGAGGCTGGTTCAACGTCTCCCGGCTGTCCAGTCTGACAGCGAGTACATTCTTCTCTCCGTGCCGAAGATATGGACTGATCTCACAGATGATGGGCGTGTATCCGCATTTGTGCTTCCACACTCTCTGCCCGTTCACGAAGATCACCGCTTCATGTGCCGCGCCCTCCATCGTCAGGACCACCTTCTTGTCCCGCCATTCCTCCGGTGCAATGAATTCTCTTCTGTATCCGCTCACCATCTCACAGACTGCGGAATCATAATGATACGGCGTCATAGCCACGGCATGCGGAATCCGTACCCGTTCAAGACTGCCCTGGTCGAATTCGTCCGTTACCAGATGATCGCTGAATTGCGTTGTGAATCCCCAATCGTCATTCCAATAGATTCTCATCTCCCAACCCCCATAGTCCTAAGATGGTAATACCATAACTTCCGGTTCGTTCCGGCCGGATCTGTCCATTCCGGTGAAGTTCACCGGCCTCGGAACCCCTATGAAATATCTTTTCTGGTATATTTCCAGAATGCGCCAAATATTCCCAATGCGATCAATACCAACCCGGGAATCACATATTTCACCGTCATGCACCCGGATTCAATGATGTCCGCACCGTTCACATAAGAGAACGGGGTAAAATATTTCAGGAATTTCGCCTGATCAACCATGTTTGCAATCAGATCCAGAAAATAGAAAACGATAGCCAGTCCCAGACCGATCCCCATTCCGTTGCGTTTGAGAAATGCTGAAATACCGAACGTAACGGCAGCCACTTCCACCTGCAGCAGCAGGTACGCGAGCATCAGAACGGCAAAGGTGCCAAAATCCATACGCTCCCCGATCAGAATCGTTGTCAGTCCGGTTGCACCCCAGACACACAGATTCAATACGATCACCTGAATCATCAGCGCAATGAGTTTCTGAGCAACGACCTTTGTTCTGGAGATCGGATGGGTTAACAGGAATTCCGCTGTATGCTCTTTTTCCTCCTTGGCAAGTGACTGAATCCCTGTGATTGCCGCAAACAATGCACCGCCCAGTCCCAGCATCTGACCACACTCTATCCCGAAATAGTCCAGCAGATTGCCCAAATTCAGACGATCCATACTATAGGCGTCCGCCAGACTTCCCATCTGTGCCATCATGTCATTCATCTGAGCCATCTGATCTTTCATCTGTGGAAAGATCAAAATGCAGACCGCCAGCATTCCCGCAATAATCGCGGTCCACACAATCCATGCAATCCGATTTCTGCGAAGTTCATGTAAAACGATTGTCATCTGTTTAGTCCTCCTTCTCCTGGGCATAGTAATGCATGAATACCTCCTCCAGATCCGGATCGGTGATGGAGATATCGTCAAAAGAATATCCGGACAGTTCCCTGACCAGTGTATCGCTTTTGCCATTGTACAGAAAAGTGGTAAGCTCCCCCTCCTGTTTGATGCGGGTGGCATCCGTCAGTTGGGGAAGACGATCGACTCCGCGCAGTACCACACGCTTTACGCCCGTATGTCCCAGATTCTCCACCGTATCGCTGACCAGCAGACGTCCCTCCCGGATGATTGCCGCATGCTTACAATATCTTCCGATCTCTGACAGAATGTGGGAGGACAGGAAAACGGTTGCCCCTTCCTCATTCCGCTCCTGCAGCACGCTGTAGAATTCCCTCTGTATCAGCGGATCCAGTCCGCTTGTGGGTTCATCCAGAATATACAGTTTCGGCTTATGCTGCATCGCACAGACAATCCCTGCTTTTTTACGGTTTCCAAGAGACAGTTCATTGACCCGCCGGTTCCGATCCAGTTCCAGACGCTCGCACAATTCCCGTGCCGTCTCTGTACAGTCCGTCTTCCGCAGATCAGCAGAAAAAGCCAGAATATCTTTCACGCGCATCCCATTGTAGAATGCAGCTTCCGAGGGCAGATATCCGATCTCCCGGAGAAGTTCGGTCTTCTGTCGGGTCACATCCCTGCCAAGCACCTCTGCCTTCCCGCCCGTGGGAGCGATCAGCCCCAGAAGCGTTCTGATCGTGGTACTCTTACCGGCACCGTTCGGTCCGATAAAGCCGAAGAAATCACCCTCTTCCACATCCAGACTCACATCAATGATTCCTCTGGCTCTGCCATAACTCTTCGTCAGTTTCTCTGTATGAATTGCTTTCATTCCAGTCCCCTTTTGTCTCCGGCAGACAGCGGTCTGCCCATATTTCAATCGTATTTTATTGTACCACGGATCCGATCCGTACGCAAATCCGTTTCCGCATCCTGTATCTGCAGTCTCCGCATTCTGCGCCTGTAATTGGCATCCTGCATCTGCAGTCCGCGGCATACGACGCCTCTCTTCCCTGCGCTCCGCCTCCCCGTCGGACTGTTATGCATGCTTCCGGTAGGAAACAAGTGCAATGGTTGTCTTGACAAACGTTGCAATCGTACCGATCAGGGCAATCAGAATAATGATATACCCCAGTCTCTCCGGTGTGTAATAATTCATCAGATCATTGGAACCGCCCAGAGAACGCCGGAAAGCTGTTTCAATCTCCTGTACAAAGGTAGGGTTGAAAACCTGACGGGTCGTCATCACAAACACGGTTACCAGAAAACTCAGTATTTCTGTGGTATAGATCACCGCACACACACCCGGCGTATATCGCGGAACACACAGAATCACCACGTCCCGTACCATTTTCATGCCGAATGCGAGAATGAACCAGGGCAGAATCTGATAGAAGGTTTTCATGTTAAATATCGAAATCCCCCGGAAAGACTCGTCTGCTTCTTTTACCCAGGCTCCCAGAAACTCCGGTGCCGCGCAGAGGACTGTCAGGAAAATCGTAGTGAAAACCAGACTTACAATACTGTCAGCGCGCTTGATCGGTTTACCGCCGGACGGCTCTGTATGCAGTTTGGCAACCGTCCATGCCTCAGCCGGTCTGCCCACCTTTACATGATGGTATTCAATCAGCATAAATACAAGGGTTACCGCTCCGACCGACGCCAGAAGCTGCGGAATCAGATCCCAAAGGCCGTCGCCTGTGAAAGGAATCAGTATGAAATCCTCCACATTCATTTGCATGGTGGCCTTCATCAGATGCAGAATGATACGGATCGTCCAGCAGCCTGCCCATACCGCAGCCTGGATCATCAATACCAGTTTCAACACCTTCCAGTACATGTCATAATACTGTTCCCCAATCACATGCTTATCCTGCCCTCTGTATTTGCGGGCCATCTCTGCCGGATCTCCCAGTTCATTCAGAATACTCTCTGCCTGCTCCCGTGTTGTTTCCTCACCCGGAAACCGTTCCTCCAGCATATCGTCAATCATACCCGCAGTTCCTGTCCGATATCCGCTCTCTGATTCTCCGGAATCTTACGCAGCACTGCCGCCACATATTTCTCAATCAATATTTCTCTCTCTGTCATCCCTTATCCCTCCAAAAGATCATTCATACTCTTTGTCATCTCACTCCACTGCCGGCACAGTTCCCTGTAAATCTGGTCGCCCAGCATGGTTCTGCGGTAATACTTCCGCGGTTTTGCTTCATCCGTGATCCACTCGCTTGACAGCAATCCCTGCTTCTCCAGTCTGCGGAGCAGCGGGTACAGGGTGCTGGTATCAATTGACATCCCCTTCTCCTCCAGCTGATGAATCAGATCATAGCCGTATTTCGGTTCCCCCAATCGACTCAGCACACTGACCACAATCGTTCCCCGTCGCAGCTCCTGTATCATGGAATTCAGAATCTCTTCTCTGGTTTCATTTTCCATATGCATTCTCCATTATTATTCTTTACTTAATATTTTGCATCGCTCTATATTGTGTTTTTAACTATACTGTGTATCGTACAGTATGTCAATGCTTTTTCAGCATTTTTTATGGGGGAACCGTTCTCGCGGCACAACTGAAAATGGGGCTGTTCTCACAACCCCACTAAAACATCCCTATTCTTGTTTCCGACCCGCCTATCGGTCTTCCGTCGAATCACCGGGTGGCTCCGGCATGTCTCCAAAGTTCTCCGGCATGCCTCCGAATGGATCCTGTTTCCCTCCGAAATGATCCTCCCTTTCTCCAAATCCTCCCGGATTGCCGGGTCTGCCACCGCCTCCCGGACGGCCCATCTGCGTTCCGCCAAAGGAAGTCACTTCCTGCCCGGTCTCTGTTATCCGTGTATTGATCTGATGAAGCGTGACCTCGCAGCTCTGCTCTCCGTCAAAGAGAATCTGATATGTCTCTCCCTGTATCAGAAGAGGGCTGCCCACGTAAATACATTTGTAGGTTTTCGCAGGAACAGCAGTAATCAGAACGTTCCCCTCCGAATCAGCGATCTCGCAGGTGGTTCCCGCGTCTTTGCCGCCTGTCAGATATACCATCAGACCCGGCTGGGTACTGGTATCACTGGTACACTGCGCCATTCCAGAATCTCCCGCCGCGATGATGGTACCGCCCGACATCAGGAAATTCCTCTCATAATCAATGGAGGCGTTTCCGCTGTTGGTCGGACCGTAGATCTCCACGCTGCCTCCGGTCATCTCAACATTCCCGTTAGAATCAAGACCGTCGCCGCCTACAATCATATAGATGTTGCCGCCGTGGATTCTCACATAATACTCATTCGTCTCGTCGGATGCCGCATTGATTCCGTCATCGGAGGATACCAGCCGGATATCTCCTTCCTCCACCGTAATCACTGCACCCTCCAGACCCTCGCAACAGCCATCAATCTGAATGGTTCCACCGGCAACCGTCAGATTGAGATCGGAATGGAGTCCGTCATCTCCTGCATTGATCCGGTACGTACCAGACACCACCAGCATATCTTCATTGCAGTTCAGTCCATCTTCCTTTGACGTAATGGAACAATCTGCCTGTGCTACCACAAGTGTATCCTTGGAGCGGATTCCGTGACAATAGGCTCCCTCCACCGTCAGTTCCCCGCTGCCATTGATTACAAGATCATCCTTACTGAAGATTGCCGCCTTCTGCTCCTCCTCGTTCTCATTTCCGGAGAATACATAATCTGCCGTCTGACAGATCCGGTTCCGGGTTCCCTCCGTAACCGTAATGGTTGCCGTTCCGGCATTCTCGATATAGATGGGTGCCCCAAAAGAGCAGGTCAGATCTGCATTTTCAAGTACAATCCGTACATCGCTGCCTTTCTCGGCCAGCACATGAATCTGACCGTCCGGCATGGTTCCTGTCACAAGATAGGTTCCCGCTTCCGTAATCGTCGCCACCTGCTTGTCCACTGTGGCACCTGCCCCTGTTACCTGATAGGTTGAACCGTCTGCGGTAATCCTGCATACCTTCGTCTCATCGTATACCGTACTCAGATACTGTTCGTAGGTAACCTCTGCGTTTCCTGTACCATTGCCGGATGCACCGCCTGCATCCGGATCCGCACTGTTTTCCACGCCCGATTCCTCCTGCGTATTCCGGGTATCCGTCTTTTCCTTTGTCACAGAGCAGGCGCACAAGGCTCCTATCAGACAGAACGCAAGGCCAGTCTTCAACCCCTTTCGTATCATTTCAGAACACCTCTTTTCGTTTTCTTTTTCCCATCCGTTACAGAAGTTCAATATTATTCTTCACCTCTCTGGCACATACAATATTCAGATTTCCGTTTCTGCAGCGGATCGCATCGATGAATTCCTTCTCGGAAGCCCCGGCCTTCATACGGATCATGTATTTCAGTTCAAACATGCTTCCCAGATCGGTTGTCTTCACCTGTATCATCCGGTGACTGCTGGTATAGATATCAAACAGATCGTCGAAAATCGTTTCGTAATCCAAATCCTCGGGAATCGTGATTTTCAATTCCCGCTCCACATTCTTCTTTTCTCCGAAACGAAGAAGCTCCAGCAGAATCGAAGCCGCTCCGATCAGAATCAGGAACATCAGTGCATATCCGATGTAGCCCATACCGGTTGCAAGTCCCAGTGCCATGCTCAAGAATATCGAGCCGATCTCCTTCGCGGTTCCCGGCAGAGACCGGAAACGTACCAGGCTGAATGCCCCCATCACTGCAAGTCCTGCCCCCAGTCTGCCGTTTACCAGCATAATGACGATCTGCACAATTGCCGGAAGCAGTGCCAGAGTAATGACGAAATTCTTCGTATAATCGGTTCGGAACATGTAGAGCAGAGCAACAAGAACTCCCAGAATCAGGGATGCCACGGTACAGATCATGGCCCCTTCCAGTGTCAATGTTGTTCCTCCGTCCGACGTCAGATTCAGAACATTTTCAAATAGATGATTCAGCATTTTTCTTTCCTCCGTTTTCTTGACGGTATCTTCTTCCGGAATAGTAGGTTCCGTATTTGCTGAAGGATACCGGATATATCTTTGCTCTCGTCAGGATCTCAGTCAGCCACAGTGGCATGGCATCCGGAATCTTAATCTCCATGAGATATTTCTCCTCCGGCAGAATCGGCGTTCCCGCGTCTCCTGCGGCAAGATTCAGATTCTCTTCCCGGAAACGCATATTGGAATCGATGGTCAGCCGGATATCCGGATTCTCCTTTCCATAATAAGCAATTCGGTCATAGGCGATATATATTCTGGGATGCAGCTGATACCTGTGAATCATAAAAGTAATCTCATTCAGGATCTGTTTCCCCTCGGGACTGTCTGTCAGCCCATCCCGGTCCTCCGGAGTTTCCTCTCCGCCAGCCTGGCTGGTAACACGGGAAAGATACTCTATAGCTCTGTCATAGGGTGCTGCAACCCTCCTTTTGTATACCATGCCCTTATACTTTTTCTTCATTTCCAGGAAGACGGTATCCTCCCCGCCGGGTATCCCATAACTCCTCAGCCGGAATTTCTCCTTATAAATCGGCTTTTCGATGGATGCCCGGATCAGATCATCCTGATCCGTATCATAATAGACGTTACAGATCGTGTGCAGCCCGTACCGATCGGCATTCATGTATGCAGGAATCGCTGTTTTCAGCGCTTCACATTGTTCCTCTGTCAGCAGATATTTCTTCTCAACCCTCCGGAATATTTTCTGGATTGCCAACGTTTCACCCCCAACGTATATTACTTTGCTTTTCGTTGTTTCATTATATTACCACATTTGTGTCCATCCTGTGAAATTTCCTTGAAAAAACATTGACAAATGATTCCCTGCAAGATACAGTTTTCGTGTAAAGACAATGAAAAAATAGTTTGAGAAATAGAAAAGAGGACCTTACATGCCAAAGTTAAATGAGAATTATCTGAACCTGAAAGCCAGTTATCTTTTCAGCGAAATTGCACATCGTGTTGCTGCTTACTCGGAAGCCCATCCCGATCAGAAGATCATTCGTCTCGGCATCGGCGACGTGACACTTCCTCTTGGCGCCAGCGTCATCAAAGGACTCCACGAGGGAGTTGATGCAATGGCTTCCAAAGAGACCTTCAAAGGATACGGTCCCGAACAGGGCTACGAATTCGTCAGAGACGCCATCGTTGACTATTATGCCAGAAACGGTATTACCATCCACGCCAAAGAGATCTTCATCTCCGACGGTGCCAAGAGTGATACCGGTAATATTACGGATCTGTTTGACCGGGACAACGTGGTTCTGATTCCGGATCCGGTATACCCCGTATATGTGGATACCAACACGATGAACGGACGTAACATCACATATATCAATGCCACCGCGGAGAACAATTTCCTTCCCATGCCGGATGAGAATCTGGCTGTGGATATCATCTACATCTGCTCTCCCAACAACCCGACAGGGGCGGCTTATAACAAAGAGCAGCTGAAGGTATGGGTTGATTACGCCCTGAAAAACAACGCGGTTCTCCTCTATGATTCCGCATACGAATGCTTCATCACAGATCCCACACTTCCGCGCAGTATTTTTGAGATCGAAGGTGCCAGAAAATGTGCCATTGAGTTCTGCTCCCTGTCCAAAACGGCAGGCTTCACCGGAACCAGATGCGGCTATACCATCGTTCCCACGGAACTGGAATTCACTGCATCCACAGGAGCTGTCATGAACCTGAACGCCATGTGGAACCGTCGTCAGTCCACCAAATTCAACGGCGTATCCTATATTGTCCAGAGCGGAGCCGCCGCTGCTTTCACCGAAGAGGGAATGGCAGATTGTAAAAAGAACATCGCATATTACCAGGAAAATGCCAAACTTCTGGCAGACCTGATGACTCGCAAAGGAATCCGCTACTACGGTGGCGTGAACTCACCCTACATCTGGTTGGAGTGCCCGAACGGAATGGAATCCTGGGAATTCTTCGACTACCTTCTGAATAATGCCCAGGTAGTCGGAACACCGGGCGCAGGTTTTGGCAATAACGGCAAGTACTTCTTCCGTCTGACCTCCTTTGGCAGTCGTGAGGCTACTCTGGAGGCCATTGAGCGTCTGGAGAAATTACTGTAATCATAACACGGTTGTTCCAAAAAGCCGACAGATATCCTTCGGGGAGCATTCCCCACGGGATCATCTGCCGGCTTTTCCAGTTCTTATCGTTTCGGAATCCGCTTTCCTGTTTATCCGCATTGACCGCAGACAGTTTCCTCATTCCATGCACCTACTGCTGAAACATGGGAGTACTGAGATATCTGTCTCCGGAATCCGGCAGAATCGCCACGATTACAGCATTCTCATTGCCCTCTCTTGCAGCAATCTTCGCTGCCGCCGCAACTGCCGCTCCGGAGGTAATGCCTACGAGAATCCCCTCCTTACGGGCAATCTCTCTTCCCGCCTCATAGGCTTCCTCCTCCGTGATCGTGATAATCTCGTCAATCACCTGGCGATTCAGAATGGAGGGCACGAAATTCGCGCCGATGCCCTGCAGACCGTGCGGTCCTGCCTCTCCGCCCGACAGTAGAGGAGACGACGCCGGCTCCACTGCGACGATTCTGATCTTGGGGTTTCTGGATTTCAGATAGACTCCGATTCCGGTTACGGTTCCGCCGGTTCCGACACCTGCCACCACATAATCAATCTGACCGTCCGTATCATTCCAGATCTCCGGGCCGGTAGTAGCTGTGTGAATTGCCGGATTCGCGGTATTCTCAAACTGTCCCAGGATGATGGAATTCTCAATGGATGCATGTAATTCCTCTGCCTTGTCAATGGCTCCCCGCATCCCCAATTTTCCGTCTGTCAGCACCAGTCTGGCACCATATGCCGCAAGCAGTGTCCTTCGTTCCACACTCATAGTATCCGGCAATGTGAGAATCGCATGATATCCCCGTGCCGCCGCCACCATGGCAATACCAATTCCCGTATTCCCACTGGTAGGCTCGATAATCGTTGCCCCCGGTTTGATCAGACCCTTGCGTTCCGCATCCTCGATCATCGCCAGAGCAACCCGGTCCTTGATGCTGCCTGCCGGATTCAGATACTCCAGTTTCATCAGTATTCTCGCTGTCAGGCCATGACTCTTCTCATAATGACACGCCTCCATCATGGGTGTTTTCCCGATCAATTCCGTTGCACTCTTCTTGATATCTGCCATTCTCTGCCTCCTGGATATGATTCTGATGCAATTATATCAGAATCTGTTTCGAAACGGTATACAAAAACATCAGATTCTGCTATAATTTCCGCATACACAGCATGTATCAGTTCTTCAGAAAGGACGATTTGAATATGAGCAAAACAAGAGTTGTTGTTTCCCTCGGTCACCGTGCAATTCTCGGTAACACCACGCTGCAGCAGTGGGATACCGTCAGAGAAACCGCCAAAGTATTGGCTGACCTGGTTGAAGAGGACAATCAGCTGATCATCACCCACAGTAACGGGCCGCAGATCAGCATGATTCACAAAGCCATGACCGAATTACGCAGAATCTATCCGGACTACACACCGGCGCCGATGTGTGTCTGCTCCGCCATGAGCCAGGGATATGTGGGATATGATATCCAGAACTCCCTGCGTGCGGAATTATTGAACCGAGGCATCGCCAAACCCGTGAGTACCATGCTCTCTCAGGTCACCGTCGATCCCTACGATGATGCATTCTACGAACCCAATAAGAAAATCGGCCGTTATATGACTGCCGAGGAAGCGGATCGCGAACGGGAGAAAGGGAACTATGTTACCGAGATTCCGGACCATGGATATCAGCGTATTATCGCCGCTCCCAAACCGATCGATATTGTAGAATTACCCGCCATCCGGACGCTGGTGGAAGCGGATCAGATCGTTATCGCCTGCGGCGGAGGCGGTATCCCTGTCATCGAACAGAAGCACGCCCTGAAAGGAGCATCTGCAGTCATCGAAAAGGATACCATTGCCGGTAAGCTCGCCACGGATCTGCATGCGGATGTTCTTCTCATTATTACGAGCGTGCCCAATGTATATCGGAATTACGGTGCAGAGAACCAGGAAGCCCTTTCCCACATGACCATTGCCCAGGCACGGCAACTGATTGTGGAGAAAACCTTCAGTGCAGGACACATGCTTCCCAAGATCGAAGCTGCCATTACCTACATTTCCAAAAATCCCGGTGCCAAAACCATCATTACCGATCTGGAGCATGCGGTTGACGCATTAAAAGGACGCGCCGGAACCGTGATTACGGAATAGGTGGATGCATCCAACCCACATAAAGAACAGGTTCTCCAAGCGTTTGATTCCTGTTCCCCTGCCGAACAGCGAACTGCCTTGCAGTTACTTTCGATCTATCTGAATTCAGTCACACATTAACAAAGCCGATTCCTGCGAATCGGCTTTTCATGTGTACTCATATTCATCCAATAACCCAAAATACAGGAGCCCTGTTTGGGCTCCTGTTGTATTCTATCCTCCGTTATCTTGTCATAAAAAACTCCGCCAACACCTTCTCCGCCGGCTTTGCATAGATTCCGTAGAACCTGTCTTCACAGGCCTTTCGTTCAGGGTACAGGTGGTGACACCAATCCCAGATGGCAATACCGCAGATCCAGTCCCGCTTACTGCAGGCTTCGATCATCCCCCGGTACCATTCCGCCTGTTCCTGTGTATCCACATCCCCTCTGACACACCAGTTGTTCGGTGCCACAGAAGCTCCGTGGGTGGACATACAGCCAAGCTCCGAGAAAAATACAGGTTTACCGTATTTCCGGGAGACTGCTTCGATCCGATCCAACTCCGCCTCCCAGCGGTCTGTGGGATAATAGCCACTGGTCGCGATCACATCTACCGCATCCCACCATGTCACACGATGTTCCTGGTACTTATCTGTGTTGTATGATACCGGACCGCCATACTCCTTCCGGATCGCCGCGATTACCTCCCGCCATTCCCGGTCCCTGTGTTCCGACATCACCATCTCACAGCCTGCAATCAGCATATCACAGCCTGTCTGCTCGGCAATCTTCGCATAATGCACCTGAAACTCCGTATACGCCGCAAACCACTCACTCCACTTCGGTTCACAGACCACATCTTCTTCAAAAAAGCTGATATATGCCCTCCACATTCCGTTCCGACAGTTTACGGTCGGCTTCAGCATCACTTTCATTCCCATTGCCTTGCATTGCAGTATCATGGCAATCAGTTCTTCATCCGTATAGGTTGCCGACGACGAATAATCGATCGTCGTGGACTGGGGCGTATCCATCAATCCGTTTGGCACCAGAATCACTGTATTTGTATGTAATCTGTCTACCATCTTCCGGATACTGTCCTGTGCCTCTGCACTCGATAACGCCCCTGCCGGTGCAAACACCGCAAAATTGGCCCCTTTGTAGAAATCCATCCCTTATTCCTGCCTTTCCACCGGTTTCATACGGATCGACCGCCCATGATTCCATCCCGCATTACAAGATAATCCATAACTTTGCAAAGATAGTACATTTACTTCCGAGTATCATGATAATACCATATATTAGGAAAAGGAACATATAAGAAACGATGCCGAAAATAGTACTTTTCTATCAGTTAAAGGAGTCGCACAGATGCAGTACATTTTTGAGAGTCCAAATGGTTTGAATCTTCCTTTTGAATGCTTCTGTTACGAAGCGGACAAGCAGGTATTCCCGGTTGCACCGCACTGGCACTACTTCATGGAGATTCTGTATATTGTAGAAGGCAATCCCCAGATTATTGCAGACGAGAAGACCTATTACCCTGTCGCCGGAGATATGATCCTGTTCTTCCCGAAAGTGGTTCACGGAATCTACGCCACCTCCAACAACAGAATCACCTACTATGTCATGAAATTCGATGTCAGCCGGCTATCCATTACCACTGCATATTCTCCCCGTATCAGTACGATCATTGAACATGCAGCGGTATCTCCCCATGCGACTCCGCTGATCCGTGCCGGTGAGATTCCCGATCTGTCTCTTGAAGATCTTTTCGTCTGTTGTATGAACGAGATGCACGGACATCGTTATGGGTACGATATCTTCATGCAGGCCAAGATCTATGAGTTGCTGATTCACATCCTGCGGAAATGGCGACAGGACGGATTTATCGTCGATGACCGCGTTCCTCCGAGGGACGATACCTATACCATCAACAATATTACGGAATACATCGACTCCCATTCCGGCGAGGATCTGAGTATTGAATCCATCGCCAAAATGTGTCACTTGAGCTATTCTTTCTTTGCCAAACGGTTCCATGAGATGTATTCCAGATCCTGCAAGGAATACATCATCCGGACACGGCTTCGTAAAGTGGAAGAGCTTCTGGTTTTCACAGAACACGATCTGAATTACATCAGCCAGGAAACCGGCTTCTCCGACTGCAGCCATATGATCAAAGCCTTCAAAGAATACAAGGGCATCACGCCGAAGCAATTCCGGCTCCAGGAGGAGCAGAAGCGCCGTGAGCAGCTGGCATGACCGGCTTCCCGGGCGCTTGCCGCCCTGACAACCGGTTGATGACCGGCCGACCTAATATGGGGGAAGCACAGGTTTTCTCCGCCTATGCCTTCGCATCCACCGTATTCACAATCCGGTAGTACGCCCTGGCTGTCAACAGATAGACGATTACATAGATGATGACGAACACCACAACAGTCCCTATGGTACAGCCGATGAACAATCCTACATTGGTAAGCTGCAATGCATGCAGAATCAGTTCGATCATGTGAAAAGCAAACACAATATGCATGCAGGCTGCCAGAATCGGAAGTACAAACACGGTTACGATCTGATTCCGAATTACTTTTTTCACTTCCTGACGGCTCATTCCCACATTCTCCATAATGAGGAACCGTTTTCTGTCATCATAGCCCTCCGAGATCTGCTTATAGTAGATAATCAGAACCGTCGCAAGCAGGAACAGAACGCCCAGGAAACATCCGATGTAGAGCAGTGTCCCGTCTGTCGCATACATATCCTCATAATTAAGATAATAGCAGGAGTATCCGTACCCCATCGAAGGATCCATCCATCCGGATACCGCATCGGTCACTCCGTAGGAATACGCCACCATATCCGCTCTCGTCCCCTCCAGATTGAATACATCATTGAAATAGACCGTAGGGTACATATAATCTCCGCTGTTCATGGTCCGCGGAAGTGCCTTGGCCAGTTCCAATAGTGCGTCTACGTCCGACGCCAGTACGACTACCGGCTCTACCCGATAGGCTCTGAGATACTGTTCCCCAAGATTGTTGGGCAGGTGTCTGAGCGCAGTCACCCGGTAGCCATGGTTCTGCAGATATGTTGTCAGAACGTCTGTCACATCATCATTGATACAACACAGATACACTTCTCCGGCTGCCGGATTTGCAGCCTCCGCCAGTACGGTATCCCCGGCTGACAATACCCTTGCGTCTTCCATGCAATATCCATATATATCTGTCACTGCCCTGCTTTGTCTGTCCCAGTTCAGGATTCCGTTCTCGGTCACCTCTCCGTTGACATTAAAAGAGCAATACTGATACTCTTCCCGCTTCACAACCTGATAATCCTCCAACAATTCGTCAGAGTTTCTCCTTAGGCTGTCCAGTCCGTCAATCTGTGCGGAATCCTCTATGGCAGCAAACAGCATTACATCATACGGGCTCACTGTTCTGACCTGATCTCCGATGCCCAGATAGAGTGCTACCGTTGTGGACATTGTTACAAGCACCATCGTGCTTAAGATACAGATTGTTGCAAGTCCCATGGCATTCTGTTTCATCCGGTACATCATCCCCGACACCGTGATGAAATGAGTCTTGTGGTAGTAATAGTGCTTATTTTTCTTCAGTAGCTTCAGCAGTGCAATACTACCGCTCATAAACAACAGATACGTTCCCACAATAACCAGTATTACAGCCACAAAGAACAGGGAAACGGCTGTCATTGCAGATTCCACGATCTGAGCAGTGACATATCCCGCCGCGAGACACACCAGGCCCAGGATTGTGGTAACCAGCTTCAGTTTCGGCTCACGCTCCCCCGCCCTATTCTCCCGCAGCATATCCACCGGTTTGAAAAAAGCAATTCGGATACTGTTCATAAGAACAAGCACGAGATAGATTCCGAAGAAGAAGAGTGCCGTCACACCTGCCCCGGGAAGATCCACACGATAGGGAACGCCGATGGGAGCCCGCAGAATATACAGCAGCAGCAGGAACAGCAGTCTTCCCAGAAGCATGCCGATCCCCAGACCCACAACCGTACTAATCACGCCGATACTGAGAATCTCCCATAGAAGGACACGGCGGATATGCTTTTTTTCAAGACCCAGTACATTGTAGATCCCAAACTCTTTCGCACGATGTTTCATGAGGAATCCGTTGGTATATAACAGAATGATAACCGACATGATTGCGGCTACCCACAGGCCGAATGACAGAAAGACTTTCACATATGCGGCACCCCGGAAGGAGCCTGCCTGAATATTGTCTTCCATGGCCTGCAGCATATAATACATCATGGTCATAGTGGTACAGGTAATGGCAAAAGGAAGAAAAGTACTCTTGTTCTTCCGTATGCCCGATATAGCGAGTCGAAAACACAGATTATTCATGCTGACCACCACCTGACAACAGAACGGTCAATGTATCCGACACCTTCTTATACAATTCGTTGTTATCCATGTTACCACGATAGATCTGATGATAGATCTCTCCGTCTTTGATAAAAAGAATACGGTTCGCATTGGACGCCGCCCGCACCGAATGGGTTACCATCAGAATCGTCTGCCCCCGCCGGTTCAGTGCATCAAACACCCGGAGCAGATCTCCCGTGGATTTGCTGTCCAAAGCCCCGGTCGGTTCATCCGCCAGAATGATATCCGGTCGTGTGATGGTAGCACGGGCAACCGCAACCCGCTGCTTCTGCCCTCCTGAGATCTCATACGGATATTTCCGGATCAGGTCGCCGATGCCCAGAACTTCGATAATCTCCCGAAGTCTCTCCTGCATCTCGCCATATTTATGTCCTGCCAGAACAAGCGGCAACAGAATATTGTCCTCTACCGAAAAATTATCCAGTAGATTGAAATCCTGAAACACAAATCCCAGATGCTCTCTGCGAAACCGGGCAATCTCTGCCTCCTTGATACTGGTAATCCGGTTCTCCCGCAGGAGAACCTCTCCGCTGGTCGGCTTGTCAAGAGATGCCAGGATATTCAGCAGCGTTGTTTTTCCGGACCCGGATTCTCCCATAATGGCAACATATTCCCCTTCCTCCACCGTGAAATTCACGTTTCGAAGGGCTTCCACCTTATTGCCGCCGAATCGGGTCGTGTAAACCTTTCTCACATTGTTTACTGTCATGAGACTCATATCATTTCCTCCATATGCGCGGATGTCCCTCCCGCGTATCTTCTGAATGTTACTGATTCTTACTCTCCCATTCTATCCTCTCCGCGATGCGGCAACAATCGATTCATCTTACAAAAGCCGTTCCCAACCTTACAAAAATGTCACAAACACACATTCCGGCAGATACCGCGCTACTGCGTGCGGCACCTGCCGGATCTATCCTGTCCCGTAAAGCCAATCGTTACAATGGTTCCGACGCCGGGTTCCGACTCCACTGTAATGGAATGTCCCATCTTGTCCAGGATCTTCTTCGTCAGATACAGACCGATCCCGGTAGCTTTCTTATCTCTCCTGCCATTATACCCCGTGAAACCTTTGTCAAATATCCTCGGCAGATCCTCTGCCGCTATCCCGATCCCCGTATCCTGCACCACCAGTTTATTACCGTCTGCAGTATAGATGGAGATGCGTCCCTCCGAGGTGTATTTCAAGGCATTCGACAGAATCTGCTTCAGGCAGAACAGAAGCCATTTCTCATCCGTCACCACCACCATGGTAAGGTCCCCGGTTTCCACCGCAAGATGCTTCAGAATGAAGATCTTGGAGTAATAACGGATTCCTTCCCGGACAATATTCTCCACGGAATCCTCCCGGAATACCAGATCCTGATTCATGGTGTCCAGTTTCAGATACTGCAAAAGAGTATCCACATACCGGTCCATCTCGAACAGCTGCTGCTCCAGCGTTTCCTGCTCTTCCCCGTCCGTCTGTTGAACCACCAGTCCCATGGCGGTAATCGGTGTTTTCATCTGATGTGCCCAGAGTGTGATATATTCGTACATCTCTCCCATTTTGGCATCATATCTGGTCACCTCTTCCCTTCTGGCATCTGACACTGCCATCAGAAGATTACGGTAGTCCCGCTCCGTCAGATTCTCCGGCTCCGGCAGATCCTCTAACGTTGCATCCACATGCATCAGCATGCGTTCACGATCCCGGTGTTTCCGGTAATATGCAGCAAAAGAAATACCGCCCCCCGCCAGCACCAGAACGGTGGACAGCAATACCGGATACCAATAGTATTCCGACGGCACCCGGTACAGGCTCAGCAAAATCACAAAGATCAGTTCGATTCCCATCCACAACAGAAGAGTATGCTTTTTTTCTCCCAGATAACTGAACAATACGCTTCTCATACCATGTACCCGATTCCTTTTTTGGTAACAATATAATCATGGACACCGATTTCTTCCAGTTTCCTGCGGATTCTTGCCACGTTGACAGTCAGTGTATTATCATCTATATAATCATCGCTTTCCCACAGCCGCATCATAATCGTGCTCCGATCCACCATCTTGCCCGCATTCTCCATCAGAAGTCCCAGAATACGCAGCTCGTTTCTGGTCAGTTCAGCCTGTTGACCCGCATGGGAGACTCTGCCGTCCGACAGATTCAGAATCAGATCCCTGTGCTCCAGCAGACTGCTCTGGCCCGTCATGGAATAGCTTCTTCGCAGGAGAGCTCCTATTTTAGCCGTCAACACGGACAGTTCAAAGGGTTTGGAGATGAAGTCATCCGCTCCCTTATCCATGGCCATAATGATATTCATGTTGTCATCCGCCGACGACAGGAAGATTACCGGAACCTGTGATATTTTACGGATTTCCTGACACCAGTAGAATCCGTTGTAGAATGGCAGGGAGATATCCATGATGATCAGATGCGGATTCCACTCTCCCACTCTGGCAAGTACGTTTTTGAAATCCTTCACATAATCCGCCTCATAATTCCAGCTTTCCAGATGAGCGGCAATGGTCTGTACGATCGTCATATCATCTTCCACAATCAGTATTCTGTATTCTGCCATATATCCCCTTCTCCCGCTTACCTTTCCTTCCGTACCGCAATCTCCGTCAGGATGACGGTCAATACCAGCGCACTGCCCATCAGCATCCAGGCGCAGAGCATCAGATGATTTATTACATATTCTATCACCTCTGTCAATGCAATGAGCACATTTTGATCCGCCTCATCGGAAAGTGACTGCAGATAACTGCCTCCGAAGAACATGATGAAACCCGGAATGATTCTGACCAGTCCCAGGATCTGGGGATTTTTGGACTTCATCAACGACAGAATCACATACTGAATGCTGTTGAAGATCACCCCGGCTGCCCACACGTACAGAAAGCCCTCGATCACATTCTGCTGCGGCCTGCCCTGAATCATATTGCAGACGACTGCAATCACAAGACCGATCAACGATGTAATCCCCACAAAAACAGTTCCTGCAAGGAATCTGCCCCGCGTCCTGCTGCCGTCATGTGCCGGAAGCAGATTGTAGAAGCCCCGTTCCGTGGCTTTGTCGGCAAACAGCGGGGCGGTCGCCATAATCAACCCGGCAAACCCCATGTACAACAGCCCCCAGTTGCCCATGTCACCTGCTACAGTCACGACGCTGGCTACGATTGCCAGCAAAACAAGCAATTTATATTGTTGCAGGATCTTTCTCAGATCCAGTTTCATGAATTTAATGATCTCCATTCCAAGTTCCTCCCTGATCCTTCACACAATACAGCATAATCTGCTGAAGCGTCGGTTGCTCTACGGTACAGTTCTTCGGAAGATAGATCGTATCGTCACTTTCCATCAATCCCTCAAATCCCACCAGCGTCTGCTTCAGACCGATGAGCCGCTCTCCGATTCCCGCCTGCAGTTCCTCTGTACCGCCCTTTACCAACACATATTTCTCCCGCAGTGTCTCCTTCTCTTCCATGAGAATCTTACGTCCATGATCAATCAGGCAGATGTAATCCGCTATTTCCTCCAGATCACTTAAGATATGGGTTGAGAAAAGAACACTCCGGCTGCCATCCTCAATGTATTCCTGCAGCATACATAATACTTCTTCCTTCACAATCGGATCCAGTCCGTTGGTGGCCTCATCCAGAATCAGAAGTTTCGTGTCTCTCGACAGGGCAGCCGCAAACATCAGGCGGACCTTCATTCCTCTGGAATAGTCGCCAATTTTCTTCCTGGGATCCAGCCGGAATTGCTGCAAATATGCATCGAACTGCTCTGCCTTGAAGGACGGATAGAAATCCTTCAGAATTTTCCGGATGGTACCGGCATTCAGATCCGTGGGGAAATAGGTCTCATCCCCGATATATCCGATCATTTCCTTGAAACGAACCGGATCCTCCCGGTATGTGATTCCGTTCAGTGTCACCTCTCCGGAATCCACCTTGATTAGGTGGGTCATTCCATGTAATGTTGTTGTCTTACCGGCTCCGTTCTGGCCGATATATCCCATGATATATCCTGCCGGAAGGGAAAAGGTAATATCCTGCAGTGTAAAATTCTTATACCTCTTCGTTAGTCCCTTTACTTCCAATAAATCCATATGCTCCTCCATTCCACAGACACTCTGCGGAGAAATATACTCCTCATTCCCGGATTACTCATCACTCTTCATCAGGTTCTTCAGAATCATGATCAATTCATCCTCCTCCATTTCAAGCTGTTTCGCCGTCGCAATGGCACTCTCCAGGTGCTCCTCGATCCGCTTCATATACTGCTCCCGAATCATGTTATTGTCTTTCTTCTGAACAATACTGCCGCGCCCCTGTATGCTGGCAATAAAGCCTTCCTGCTCCAGATCATTGTAAGCTCTGGTCGTGGTAATCACACTGATTCCCAACTCCTTCGCCAACTGCCGGATGGACGGCAAAACCATCCCTTCCTCCATGGATCCGTTCAGGATCTGTTCCTTAATCTGTTCCCGTATCTGCGCATATATGGGTAATTCAGACTGATTGGATATTACAATTCTCATGTTTCCTCCGATATCCATCGTAAACATCATAATGTATATACTGTATATATCATATTATATACAGTTATATTTCTATGTCAATACACTTTTTCCCAGAAATGGCTTTCGA
>JAEDCX010000033.1 GCA_016293925.1 Lachnospiraceae bacterium
GGTTGGAGAAGGGAGAGATTCCCTTGCCTCCGGAACGGTGGATATCGTAACCAACTGGGGAACCTGTCAGCAGAATGCCCAGGAGCGTGGACTGCTCTATGTTGTACAGACAAAGGATTATAACAAGTACTACGATTCCTCTGAATGGGGAGGTTATGAGCATAAGGCACCGGTGGGCTGTGGACTGAGCTGCAAAACGATGATGCTTTATGCGCTTGGTGCGGTGAATCCCAAAACAGGAGAGCGTTACTATGCCAAGGATCTGGTGGCAGCAAACGGCGGCAGCGCCGCACATGACGGATACGGCGTGAAAGCGGCGATGAAGGATAACGGAATCGTTCGATTTGTGGATGTGGAATATCGAAATATCAACGATGAGAATCCATTCAATCAGACAACGATCGAAGCGATGTCGGAGAGGCTGGATGCGTATCTTGACCTGTATGCGAGGGAGCCTGACAAGTATTCTCCGCCCATGGTCAGTATCTACTTCGTGCAGAAAAAGAACGGTGTCGAGAAGAGAGTCGATCATTTCATTCTCGTAGTGGGAAAGGAAGCGGATGGAACATATGTATGCATTGATCCGAACCTTAACGGACGCGCAACCTTCTATCCCTCCGACAGTGTAAAGACGGACAGTACTTCCTATACCAGTCCGATTCGCGGTTTGCATGTGTTGTACAAGGAATAGACGACAGAGACATTGGATTAGAAAGAAGGGTACATAGATGGATGTGACAAGCATGCTGAATATGTATGCACTGAATGCAGGTTCAGACGTTGACAAGATTCAGAAAATGAGTGATTCCCAGCGCAGCGGGAAAACAGAATCCGGAACCGGGGAGCAGGGGGAAACGTTCTCCTCCCTGCTGGATGGGGAGATAGCGGAACTTAGTCAGAGTCGTTCACTGGCGGATGCACTGGATGGAACGGTTCTGAGAGGATTGACGGATTACAGGGATCTGTCTGCAGAGATGTTGAAGACTGCCGGGGGACAGATGATGATGCAGGAGTTGATGAAGGGTCAGTATGCATCGATTGTGACCGCAGATCCGGAGGAAGAAGAGGAAAAAGAGAAAACGTCACTGGCGGAGACGGTTCTGGACAGCCAACGGGCGGGACAGACGACGGATGTGGATGCCCTGCTGGAGAAGATGCAGAGTCTGGTGGATAGGAAGAATATCAGATAATCCAACCGAGTAGATTGGATTCGGATCGCAACACAGATCAAGATTGCCGGAGGATAATGTTATGGAAGAAGCAAAAAAGCAAGAGAAAATATGGACCATTGTGCTGGCAGTAGGTTCCTGCCTGACGATGTTGTCCGTTCTGATTCCTTGCGCGAAGGTTAGCAGCGGAGACGTTACGGGAAAGTGGAATGTGATCCAGTTTCTGGCCAAGGTAAAACTGTTGGATGAGATGGAGAGCGGTGTGCCGTTGTCCACGGTCTGGGTTTTCCTGATGGTGTCGGTGCTGTTCTATGCGGCGGTAATTGTTGTGGGAATCCGGGTACTGGTGGCGATTGTCAGAGCTGAGAACCGGGTGGTGAAGTGTCGTATGGCGCTGTTGCAGGCAGGATTAAATCTGATCGGCGGAGCGGTGTGCCTGGTTGCAGCTACTTCACTCCTGAAGGAGAACTGTATGATGGGATCGGCGTTGATTCCATTGGTTTTGTCCATTCTGCTGGCTGTGATTCGGGTGCTCTACGGCAAGGCGGCGTATCAGAGTTACCTGATGAGTATGACCGGCAATATGACCGAGGAAGAGAAGAAGAATGCTTCTCACTGTACCATCTGTGGAGCTGCGTACATCGGTAAGTTGTGTCCGAACTGTACAGACAAAGCATTCACCGCACCTAAGATTGTCTGTGTGGATTGTGGCTATGCGAACCTGTCTACTGCACGAACCTGCACGAAGTGCGGGATTCCCCTGAAGGGAATGAAAGAATGAGAAGTTTTTACGGATAGATTCATCATTGTATGCCAGACCTCTTTGTGATACACTATCAGATCACAGAACAGGGAAAGGCAATGACGTATCCAAATTCCGTTCTGTCTTCCGAAATTAACAAGAGCCTTGCAACAAACTGCAAGGCTCTTCTCGTCTGTTTATGCAATTCACACGATACCTGTGAGATCCGTGGTTTTGAATCTTACTGTTTAGTAGGTCATAGCCTTCTCTTCTCCATTCAGAACACGGAGAGCACCCTGCGCAAGGGCGAGTAACTCGTCCTCACCCGGATATACGGTGAAAGGAGCGATCCATTCGCAACGTTCTTTCAGACCGGCTACAACGGCTTTGTCATACGCAATACCGCCGGTCACGATGATGGCTTCCGCTTTGCCCTTCAATACGGTAGCCATGGAGCCGATGTCCTTTGCCACCTGCATGATGAAGGCATCGCGTACTTCGATTGCTTTCTCATTGTTTTCGTTTGCCATCTTCTCGACATCACGCATATCGTTGGTTCCGAGGTACGCGTTGAAACCACCGTTTCCGACGATTTTCTTATATACTTCCTTTTCCGTATACTGACCGGAGAAGCACATCTTGATCAGCGCACCGCTTGGAACGGCACCTGCACGCTCCGGAGAGAATGCACCGTCCCCGTCAAGGGCATTGAAAATATCGATGACGCGGCCTTCCTTGTGGGCACCGACGGATACACCGCCGCCCATATGAACCACGATCAGATTCATAGTGTCATAGGCACGCCCTTGTTCTTTGGCATACCGTTTTGCAACTGCCTTCTGGTTCAGCGCGTGGAACACGCTGGTTCTCGGAAGCTCCGGAACACCGGAATAACGGGAGATTGGCTCCAACTCGTCAACAACGACAGGATCTACGATGTAGGACGGGATGCCCAGGGAATCGCCGATCTCGCGGGCGAGAATTCCTCCCAGGTTGGATGCGTGCTGTCCCTGTTTCCCGATCTTCAGATCGTTCAGCAGGTCATCTGTCACGGCGTATGTTCCGCCGGGGATGGGCTTCAACATACCGCCACGTCCCACCACGACATTCAGGCTCTTCATATCGAAGTTCTTGGATGCCAGCAGGTTTGTGATGATTTCTTTGCGGAAATCCTTCTGGTCGACGATAGACGCATAGCTTGCGATCTCTTCTGTCGTATGACGAAGCGTCTCTTCGAATAGTAAGGTTTCATCCTCGAATACACCGATTTTGGTGGAGGTGGAACCGGGATTGATAATCAAACTCTTGATTGACATGTTCGTTTCTCCTTTTGGTGGCCGTGGAAACGGCGGTTATCTTTTTCGACGTTGTGTCGGACCGGGGTTAGTTATTTTTTAACTTCTCTGCAACAACAGCACCCAGTGCAAGGGAATTTACCTTGGTTTCAAAATCATCGGAACGGGAGGTTAAGATCACAGGAGCCTTGGTACCTGTGATGATGTTGCCGTTGATGACCTTGGCAGTATGTACCAGCGTCTTGTATACCAGGTTACCTGCATGGATGTCAGGGAAAAGAAGAATGTCGGCATCACCAACAATCTTACGTCCTTCGGCACCCTTATGTTGAGCGGCTTCCGGACAGATTGCAAGATCCATGGAGAGAGGACCGTCTACGATGCAACCGGTGATCTCGCCCTCGTTGTTCATACGGGTAAGTTCTGCAGCATCTACGGTTGCAGGCATCTTCGGGTTTACAACCTCAACAGCAGCAAGGGGAGCTACCTTCGGATTGTCGATGCCGCATGCCTCACAGATCTCGACGGTGTTCTTAATGATATTTACCTTGTCCTCCAGGGTAGGGTATGTCATGAAAGCAACGTCTGTTAAGAATAACAGGTGATCAACACCTTCAATGTCAAATACGCATACATGGGAGAGTGCCTTGCCGGTACGAAGTCCGACCTCTTTGTCCAGAACGCTCTTCAGGAACGATTTGGTATCGATCAGTCCTTTCATGTACATGTCAGCTTTGCCGTCATGAACTAATTTGACAGCCGTAAGAGCAGCCTCCATGGTATCCACAACATTGATGATCTCGAAAGATGTCAGATCCATATCGATTTCCTTTGCGATCGCACGGATTTTCTCTTCGTCTCCAACCAGGATGGAGTCGGCAATTTTACGCTCCTTGGCAGCTTTGACGGCTTCCAGAACGGGAGCATCCTGGGCAACGGCCACAGCAACTTTTTTCATGTCGCAAGCATCCAGTCTTGCGAGCAAATCATTGAATGTTTTAGTCATTTGTCTGCACCTCATAATTGTTATACATCAATCGGCAAAATCTTGGGTTTTGCCGTAAAAACCATACCTGTAAAATCATAGCACTTCCCGATGAAAAGGTCAATGCTACAGTTTGTTCACAGAAAGTTTAGAACCTAATGAGTTGTATTATATTTCCAAATCTGTTACAATACAAGTTAGTAATTTCGAGAAGGAGTAGTTTCGAGATGGGTTTGATAACGAAAGTTTTTGGGACACACAGTTCCAGAGAATTGAAACGAATTGCAGGAACGATAGATAAGATTGAGGCACTCAGACCTTCCATGCAGGCGTTGTCTGATGAGGAGTTGAGAGGGAAGACGGAAGAATACAAGAAGCGTTTCCAGAACGGGGAGACTCTGGATGATCTGCTTCCGGAGGCATTTGCTACGGTGCGGGAGGCGGCCAGAAGAGTACTGAACATGGAGCATTATCCGGTGCAGCTGATCGGTGGTGTTATTCTGCACCAGGGACGTATTGCGGAGATGAAGACCGGTGAAGGTAAGACGCTGGTGTCCACACTTCCCGCTTATCTGAATGCGTTGGAAGGCAAGGGTGTTCTTGTGGTTACCGTAAACGATTATCTGGCTAAACGTGATGCGGGCTGGATGGGACAGATTCATGAGTTCCTGGGCTTACGTGTCGGTGTGGTTCTGCATGATATGAAGCCGGACGAGAGACGGGACGCATACAATTGTGATATCACCTATGTGACGAACAATGAATTGGGCTTCGATTATCTCCGGGATAACATGGTCATTTACAAAGAGCAGCTGGTGCTCCGGGATCTGCATTATGCGATCATCGATGAGGTGGACTCGGTACTGATCGATGAGGCGAGAACCCCGCTGATTATTTCCGGCCAGAGCGGGAAATCCACGAAATTATATGAAGCATGCGATATTCTGGCAAGACAGATGAAGCGTGGCGACGACCAGAAGGAGATGTCCAAGATGGACATCCTCATGGGCGTGGAAGCCAAGGAGAACGGAGATTTCATCGTCAATGAGAAGGATAAAGTGGTGAATCTGACCACGGAAGGTGTTGCCAAGGTAGAGCGTTTCTTCCAGATCGATAACCTTGCGGATCCGGAGAATCTGGAGATCCAGCACAACATTATCCTGGCACTCCGGGCACATAATCTCATGTTCAAGGATCAGGATTATGTTGTCAAAGATGATCAGATCTTCATTGTGGACGAGTTTACCGGACGTATCATGCCGGGCAGAAGATATTCCGACGGTCTTCATCAGGCCATTGAGGCCAAGGAGCACGTGAAAGTAAGACGCGAGAGCAAAACTCTTGCTACGATTACGTTCCAGAACTTCTTCAATAAATTTGAGAAAAAAGCAGGTATGACCGGTACTGCCCTGACAGAGGAGAAAGAGTTCCGTGAGATCTACGGAATGGATGTGATTGAGATTCCAACCAACAAACCGATTGCCAGAATCGATTATCAGGATGCAGTCTACAAGTCCAAAGCGGAGAAACTGAAGGCCATCTGCGATGCGGTGGAAGAGGCACATGCGAAGGGACAGCCGGTATTGGTGGGTACCATCACCATCGAAGCATCGGAGCTTATCAGTAAGATGTTGAACAAGCGGGGGATTCCGCATAAGGTATTGAATGCGAAGTTCCATGAGATGGAAGCAGAGATTGTTGCGGATGCCGGTATCCATGGTGCAGTCACCATTGCCACCAACATGGCAGGCCGTGGTACGGATATTAAGCTGGATGATGAGGCGAGAGCAGCCGGCGGTTTACGGATTATCGGTACAGAGCGTCATGAATCCAGACGTATCGACAATCAGCTGCGTGGACGTTCCGGTCGTCAGGGAGATCCGGGTGAATCCAAGTTTTTCATTTCCCTGGAAGACGATATCATGAGATTGTTCGGTTCCGACCGGCTGATTTCGATGTTCAACGCGCTTCGTATTCCGGAGGGGCAGGAGATTGCCCATAAGATGCTGACCAATGCCATTGAGAACGCACAGAAGAAGATTGAGAACAACAACTTTGGTATCCGTAAGAACCTGTTGGAGTTCGATCAAGTGCTGAATGAACAGCGTGAGATCATCTATGATGAGAGACGCCAGGTTCTGGATGGTATGAGCATGCGTGATGTGATCTACAAGATGATTACCGATACGGTAGAGAATTGTGTATCCATCTGTATTAATGATGATGCGGTACCGGAGGATTGGGATCTGAATGAATTGAATTCTCTTCTGCTTCCGATTATTCCGTTACAGCCTATTACGCTGGATCGTATTGAGAAACCTAAAAAGAACAGTCTGACCCACCAGCTGAAGGAAGAAGCTGTGAAACTCTATGAGAGTAAAGAAGCGGAATTCCCGGAGCAGGAGTCTATCCGTGAGGTGGAGCGGGTGGTTCTGTTGAAGGTAATTGACCGGAAATGGCCGAATCATATTGATGATATGGAACAGCTGAAACAGGGCGTTCATCTGCAGTCCTACGGGCAGAGAGATCCCGTGGTGGAATATAAGATGGCCGGTTATGACATGTTCGACAGCATGATTGCCGCTGTGAAAGAAGAGACGGTGAAGATGATGTTCCGCGTCAGAGTGGAAGAGAAGATCGAACGTGAACAGGTGGTAAAAGTAACCGGAACCAACAAGGATGAGTCTGCCGGCAAGGCTCCGATCAAACGTGAAAATGCGAAGGTATATCCCAACGACCCATGTCCCTGCGGCTCGGGAAAGAAGTATAAGCAGTGCTGCGGTCGTCTGAATTAGTGATTTGTAATGATATCAGAATGTAAGGAGGGTACCATGAAACTTCATGGTACCTTTTCAAAAAGGTAGGTAACGATGGTAGAATTAGACCAAATGAAACAGGAGCTGCGCCAGTATGAGCAGCCGCTTGCGGAGGTAAAAGAATCTCTGGCACTTCCGGCCAAAGAACAACTGATCCAGGAGATGGAGCGTGAGATCGAGGCTCCCGATTTCTGGAACGATCCGGATTATGCCAACCGAAAAGTGCGGGAATTGCGGGGGCTTCAGGATACCGTGAAGACCTGTAAGGATCTGACGCAGCAGTATGATGATATTATGATGCTCATCGAGATGGGGTATGAGGAAGAGGATGCGGAAATGGCTGCAGACATCCGCAGAGAACTGGACGAGTTTGAACATGTTCTGGAGGATCTTCGGTTATCCACTCTCCTGACCGGTGAGTACGATAAGAATAATGCAATTCTGAAACTGAATGCGGGAGCAGGCGGCACCGAGAGCTGCGACTGGGCGTCCATGCTGTACCGGATGTACACCAGATGGGCAGAACGCAAAGGCTTCAGTATCGATGTGCTGGATTTTCTGGACGGGGATGAGGCAGGGCTCAAATCCATTACATTCCAGATCAACGGTACCAATGCGTATGGCTATCTGAAATCCGAGAAGGGCGTACACAGACTGGTTCGTATCTCTCCGTTCAATGCCCAGGGAAAACGGCAGACCTCTTTTGTGTCACTGGACGTTATGCCGGATATAGAGGAAGATCTGGATGTGGAGATCGATGAAGGCGATCTTCGAATCGACACCTATCGAAGCAGCGGCGCCGGTGGACAGCATATCAACAAAACCTCTTCTGCGATTCGTATTACGCATATTCCCACCGGAATCGTGGTGCAGTGTCAGAATGAGCGGAGTCAGTTCCAGAACAAGGACAAGGCAATGCAGATGCTGAAAGCAAAACTGTATATCCTGAAAAAGGAAGCGAATGCGGAGAAACTGTCCGATATCCGTGGTGATGTGAAGGAGATCGCATGGGGGAACCAGATCCGTTCCTATGTACTGCAACCGTATACCATGGTGAAAGATACCAGAACCGAGGCGGAGAATACCAACGCACAGGCTGTTCTGGACGGCGATCTTGATCTTTTCATCAATTCCTATCTGAAATGGATTCATAATCAGTAAGCGGTTCGGAGTCATAGGAACCGTTCTGCAAACAGACAAATCAAAAAAACAAGGCCGGCAGATCACGAGGATCAATTGCCGCGCCTTGTTTTCATTTCTACCAGGTCAATATAGAAATTCGTCCGCGTTGCGTTGATATACGGGATAATCCAAAGGAATCCCACGAAGAAAGTCATGACCCCCAGAAGATACATGGGGATGAAACTGAGTTCCAGACGTAACAGTTTCAGACGATATCCTTTCATCAACTGAAAACACATCCGGAGAATTCTGCCGAGCTTCAGATCCGGAAAATCGTGGATCATATAGAAAGCAAAATCCAGATTCAGAGATACGATCAACTGGATCAGGTACCCGCCAAGCAGAATACCGAGCAGAATCAGATTCGTGGTCAGATCATTGGTGCGGAAACTGCGTAGCAGAATCAGCGGAATCATGGTCGCTAGGGAGACTACTGTAAAGATAGTCTGCAGTAGGATCGCCTTATCCGCATGGGACCGGAATCCGTGAAACAGGTCGGAGACCCGAATCGGCTGGTCAAATGCGAATTTCAGATACATGTAGCATTCGCCGGAAACAAACAGTCCGCTGAACAGATGGATCGCGATGCCGGATACGATGGAGAACTGGAGATAGAATCTCGTTCCGTAGACTGCTCCGAGAATCAGGTTGTCAATCATCTCCATCAGGAGATTCGACAGCATCAATGCACATATGAACTTGGAGTAATTGCCGAGGAGACGCCCCCTGGCGTCCGCCTTGATCTTGGAATAACTTCGCAGCATAGATTTTCGGTCAGCCGGCAAAATCAACGTTGGCACCCCGGTATTCCGCGCTGTCAGCGATTTTTTTGCCCTGCTGATATGGATTCTCCTCATTATAGTATTTGATCTGTGTTCTGGTCTCGCCACCGGCCACATAGGTACGTCCGCATTCCGGACAGACGCCGGTTTTCAGTGTGACTCCGGCGGAGATGACCTGACCGCCTTTCTGAGCCGCCTTGCTGTATGCATTGGCGACATGCTCCTGTTCATGAGCCATCACGCGGGAAGCGGATGCCTCCGGAGAGATGTGAGCGGCGGATTTGAAAGAAACCATTTCATCGGAACCATCCTGATATTTCCGGTTCCGGCAGGTCTCGCAATCTGCGGGAGACGATCTGTGACCGGGATTCACTTCCGTGGATTCCCCGTAGTTCAGAATCGGTTTATTCGCTTCGGGTCCATAGGCATTGCCCATGGGATAGGTATTCAGTCCGTTTATCATAGCACTGCTCCTCTCTGCGGTCCCGATCATGGGGACACGCGGATCACTCACCGGTGGTAAAATATTTGTGATAGAGATCCGTAAGGCTGTCGTCTTCCTCTATCGTGATCTCTGTTACACCACTCTGGGTCAGCGTATCACTGATGTAGGAATTGATGATGCCCCGAACCTCCATGTTCGTCTCATGGCTGATTGCCAGAAAGGCAACGAGTACGGTATATACAGCAAGGGTAATGGATGCCATGCGTACGCCGATCACTGCCTTGGTGGAAAAGGTGCGGAAACTGCCACGGGAAAGACAACCGAACAATATGGACAGTCCACCCGTAAAATAGGGAACCAGAACGGCCATCGGCAACAGGATGATCGTCGGCATGGATTGAAACGCCATGACGATCGTCATGATCCCGAGAATCATAGATATTAACGAAAAGGTATTGGCTGAACGGTTCATATGATTTCCTTACTGTACTTTTTAGACATATCAAAAAGAGGGATCCCCCCACTCTTCTGATGCTCTTATCATACCACGAAACCGTTTCCGATACAAATGAAAATAATATAAAATCTCATTGAATCGGCAATTCTGTTTCGGTATAATGAAAGTATGCGGTCTGACCCGCAAAAAAGGATAAATGAGGATAGTAAATTGACAACAGGAATGGATATGAATCTGAAACTTGCCCGGGAACTGAATATTCAGAAATGGCAGGTGGAAGCAACTGTAAAACTGATTGACGAAGGGAATACGATTCCTTTTATCAGCCGTTACCGGAAAGAGGTTACGGGGTCTCTGAATGATGAGGTGCTCCGTACCCTGCATGAACGGCTGACCTATCTGCGCAATCTGGAAGAGAAGAAGAGCCAGGTGTTGGGCAGTATTGAAGAGCAGGGGATGCTGACCGAGGAACTGCGGGAGAAGATACTGGCAGCGGAAACCATGGTTGTGGTGGAGGATCTCTACAGACCATACCGCCCGAAGCGGAAGACGAGGGCTTCTGTGGCCAAAGAGAAGGGTCTGGATGGTCTCGCTGAAACGATATTGAAACAGGAGATTGCCACGCCGCTTGAGGAAGAGGCTGTGAACTATGTGTCCGAAGAGAAGGGCGTCGGTAACGTACCGGAAGCCCTGCAGGGAGCGATGGATATTATCGCGGAGAGTGTTTCCGATAATGCGGATTATCGGAGTTACATACGGGAATACACAATGAAGTGCGGTAAATTGACCAGCACAGTCAAAAGCGAAAAAGAAAAAGAACAGACCGTATATGAGATGTACTATCACTATGAGGAACCCGTTGCCAAAGTTGCAGGACACAGAGTGCTTGCCGTGAATCGCGGGGAGGCGGAGAAGGTCCTTACCGTGAAGGTTGAGGTGGATCAGGAGCAGATACTGCAATACCTCAGTAAGATGATGATTACGGCAGAGAATCCCATCACCACGCCCTATATCCGCATGGCACTGGAGGATAGCTATCATCGTCTGATTGCTCCGGCCATCGAACGGGAGATCCGGAATGAACTGACCGAGAAGGCAGAGGATGGTGCGATTGCGGTATTCGGTAAGAATCTGGAACAGCTGCTCATGCAGCCTCCGATTGCGGATAAAGTAGTGCTGGGCTGGGATCCGGCTTTCCGAACCGGCTGCAAGCTGGCTGTGGTGGATGCTACGGGAAAGGTCCTGGATACGAAGGTCATCTATCCGACTGCGCCGCAGAACAAGGTGGAAGAAGCCAAGGCGGAATTGAAAAAGCTGATCAGCAAATACCATGTGGATCTGATTTCCGTCGGAAACGGTACTGCATCCAGAGAGTCCGAGCAGGTGATTGTGGAACTGATCAAGGAGATGAATACGCCGCTTCAGTATGTGATCGTCAATGAGGCGGGTGCCAGTGTGTATTCTGCAAGTAAACTTGCAACCGAGGAGTTCCCGAACTTCGATGTGGGTCAGAGAAGTGCGGCTTCCATTGCAAGACGTCTGCAGGATCCGTTGGCGGAACTGGTGAAGATTGATCCTCAGTCCATCGGTGTTGGACAGTATCAGCATGATATCAACCAGAAAAAATTAGGAGAGACACTGCACGGTGTGGTAGAGGACTGCGTGAACAAAGTTGGTGTGGATCTGAATACCGCAAGTGCTTCTCTGTTGGAATATATCTCCGGAATCACGAAGGTGATTGCGAAGAATATTGTGGAATACCGGGAGAAGAACGGTCGTTTCCGGAAACGGGAGGACCTTCTGAAGGTGGCAAAACTGGGTCCGAAGGCATATGAGCAATGCGCCGGATTCATGAGAATTATGGACGGAACCAATCCTCTGGATGCGACCAGTGTACATCCCGAATCCTATGTGGCAACCAGGAAGTTATTGGATAAACTGGGACTGACCATGGAGGATGTCAGGAAGATTCAGAAGGAGGTTGCAGCAAAAGGTTCCTCTGCAGCACCGACACCCCGTAAGGATCGGAAACCAAGAGTGCAGCAGCCGGTTATCCGAAACACCAATACAGCCATGGGAAAGGCGCTTGCCGCAGCTATGGGTGGCGTTGTGCTGGAACAGGCCGATGAGCGGAACGGGAACAGAAATACTGCATCCGACACTGCAGCAGCGTCCGGCACGCGTACCAATGCCCTGACCAGGGCGATGCAGGACGCCGACAAACTTGCTGGAGAACTGGGCATTGGGGCAATTACACTCACGGATATCCTGAAAGAGTTGGAGAAACCGGCCAGGGATCCCCGTGAGAATATGCCCGCACCGATTCTGAGGAGTGATGTTATGGACATGAAGGATCTGAAGCCGGGCATGGTTCTGAAAGGAACAGTCCGCAATGTCATTGATTTCGGCGTATTCGTGGATATCGGTGTTCATCAGGACGGGCTGGTGCACATCTCACAGATTACCGACCGATACATCAAGCATCCTCTGGAAGCGGTCAGCGTTGGCGACATCGTGGATGTCCGGGTACTGGATGTGGATCTTGCCAAGAAACGAATTGCCCTTTCCATGCGGAAGGAAGAGAAACAGAGTATCAGATAGAAACGGGAAAATAACCCGGTAAAAGGAGTGGAGAGAACAGATGGCAGATATGTTACGCAGAAAACAGGAACTGTTGCATCGGGCGGTTACCTATTATGAAGATGCACCGTGTTATGAACTGGACAAGGTGCTGGAACTGCAGGGAATGAATCATGAACTTTGGGGAATGAATGATCCGGAACAGCTGGAGGAGCCCCTTCGTATCTTTGAGGAGAAGATGAACGGATTGCAGAAACGGGCAGATGCCCCGGAGCGGATTTTGCTTTGGCCGGAAGGAAATATGCCCTGTACGGGTGCATATACGGATAATTCCCAATTGCGCCACAATCATGACCCGGAATTCCAACCCTATATGTATGCTCTTTTGGTTGCAGATGAGGTGACTCCGAAGGGGGCGATTGTGGTGTGTGCCGGTGGAGATCACGGGGACTGTACGCTTCACGAAGGCTATCAGAGCTGTATGGATCTGAACCGGCAGGGATACCAGTGTTTCCTGCTGCTGAATCGTACCAATCTGTGTCCGTATGACAGTAAAGAAGCGGGAGCAGATGCGTCCAGAGCGATTCGGTACGTCAGAAAGCATGCGGCAGAATACCGGGTTGATGGGAATAAGGTGGCATTTGCGGGATTTTCCAACGGTGGATTGACTGCAGAGGCCTGTATTCAGTATTACTCCGGAACCCAGAAGATTCAGACGCATTTCCCGGAGTACGTTCCGGATGAACTGGATCGGTACTATGGGGCGCCGGATGCAGTACTCTGCATCTATGGGCCGAGATTCAAGGGCAGTACGTTCGATTATACCAATGCAGTGTATCCACCTATTTTTTTTGCAGTGGGACGGGAAGATTCCGCAATGGAGAATCTGCGGGCAACGCTGCCGGATCTGAAGGCGCATCAGGTGGAGATGGAGGTACATACCTTTGCAGGCGTGCCGCACGGACAGTCCGGGGTGCAGATCTATGGGAACACTTCCTACCCGAACTTCATGCTGTGGCCCCAGCTTGCGGATGCTTTCCTGCAGAATGTGTTTGCCAAGTCGGTTGTCAAGAGGACACCGGATGTGATTGAGGATGCGGAATACCGGTATGATTCTTTCCCATCAGGGAATCCGATTCTCCATAAGAAAAAGAACCATCTTCCGGCAATGGGATGGAACAGCTGGAATGCATTTGGCAGCGGTAATACGGAAGCATTGACCAAAGCGATGGCGGATGCGGTGGTGGAACTGGGACTGGATAAGCTGGGATACCGGTATCTGGTGCTGGATGACGGCTGCTATAAACCGGTTCGTGTGGACGGATGTCTGTCCAACGAGGAACGTAAATTCCCGAACGGATTCCGTAATCTGTCTGATTATATACATGCCAAGGGGTTGAAGTTCGGTATGTATAACGATATCGGAACCAATCTGTGTGCGGGTGCTGCAGTGGGAACCTGCGGACACGAGGATGTGGATGCGGCTTCTTATGTGGCCTGGGGTGTGGATTTCCTGAAAGTGGATAACTGCTATTACCTCTGGGACAATGCCACCTTCTCCAAGGCGGATAACGCAAAATATGTGTATGCACCGAATATTCGCGGCATGAAACTCTACTGCGGAGAGACGGTAATGGCAGATCTGTCAGCCGTAGCGGATGGGGTTCTGTCAGGGCAGGGTGCTTACATGAAAGAGGACTATGTGACCAATATCGGAACCTTCGACGGAACCGGACCTGATCCGACGCCGGTGGGGGAGAGAAGCGGAGAACTGCACTTTACGGTAACGGTACCGGAAGCGGCAGAGTATGCAATTTCGCTGACATATGCCACCGGTATGGTACCGGAAACCGGAAGCTGGCTGCAGGTGGCAGTCGGAGAAGGCAGCGATGCGAAGATTTTCTATGATGATTTCCTTCCCGGAACCGAGAGCCGGGAGACGTTTGCGGAATCCCCGAAGATCCGGGTGGAGCTGGAAGCCGGCGAGAACGTGATCCGTCTGATGAACCACAGAAGACAGGAGAATACGTTGTGTTCCTATGCGTCCCTGCTGGAGGGACTGAATCAGGCGGATCCGGATCATGATATCATCTTTTCCATCTGTGAATGGGGCAAAACCCAGCCGCAGAACTGGGGATATAAGGTTGGAGATTCCTGGAGAATCCTGAATGATATTACATTCCGGGTCGGAGCGGATGGAGATCCGGGACATGGGTCATGGACCGACGGATACACGCCCAGTGTTACGTCCCAATATAACAAGGCAGTCATTATGGACGAATTCGCAGGTCTTGAGAAGGGCTGGAATGATCCGGATATGTTGATGGTGGGCATGAACGGGCTGACCGATACAATGTACAAGACTCATATGACCATGTGGTGCATGATGAATGCTCCGCTGATGCTGGGACTGGATCTGCGCCGGGTACAAAAAGGAGATTCTCTCTATCGCATCATTGCAAACGAAGCACTGATCGCACTGAATCAGGACGCATTGGGAATTCAGGCAAAACGAATCTTCAGTTCGCTTTCTGCAGAGCATCCGGATACAGAGTACATCCGTGACAACAACCGGGTGGACATTCTGGCGAAACCACTGGCAGACGGCAGCGTTGCATTGTCTTTCATCAATGTCAGTGAGGAGGAGCAGGCAGCAGGATATGCCGTGGATGTCCGGAGGATTGTGAAGATGATCGGTCATAAGATGGTAAACTGCGAGGCCTTTGAACAGGCGGGCAGATACAGAATAATCGATTTGTGGACTGGTGAGACCGGAGAGAACACCACAGGCATTTTCACAGTGGAGAGATTGGATGCGTGTGACAACGTGACATGGAAGGTAAGTATTGATGACTAGAGTAGTCAATATGCGGTACGTTGCCGGAATATTAGGGGAAAACTTGCCGGGAAAGGGTTCGGAAGCGTCAGAGGATATGCTTCAATGCGGCTTGGAACGGGGATATCTCGAACCGCAGGATGTGGTGGATCCCTACGCTCCGGTGTGCCGCCGGCAGTTGGCCGGAATCATCCACCGATTTCTGTGCATCGTGCTTGATGAGCCGGATATCGACAACTGGCAGACGGCACAGCGGCTGCGGGATTTGTATGACTGTAGAACCTGTGTGAATCATGTGGCCCAGGTCTATGGGAAAGGAATCATGCCCGGAATCAGCGGGGATGTATTCGGCATGGAAGAAAAGATAACGGAGCAGGAACTGCAGGAGATTATTTGGCGCATGTTTCATGATGAGACGCGACTGAAGGTAGAGAAGGAAGGAGTGACGGCGATGTCGGAAGAGAAATGGATACGCATTACCTGCGAGCAGGCGAGAAAGCTGCGGGAAGAGACAGGGATGCGTCTGATTGATGTGCGAACCAGGGAAGAATTCGATGCATATCATCTGCCGGGGGCAGAACTTTTTCCGGTGGATCTGGTGCAGGCGGATCCTGCGATTGTGGGCGGGGACAGAAAGGAGCCCCTGCTGGTAGGTTGCAGAAGCGGACACAGGAGTGAGATCGCGGCACGGGCTCTGGCAGGCATCGGGTATGAGACAATATACTTTTTTGGATTGGAGAGTTCGTTATGACACCGAAGCAGATTAATTATGAGCGGACTGCGCAGACGATTATCAGGAATCTGGAGCGCAGACAGATGAAGGGATACTATTACGCAACCGCGAAGGAAGCGGTACAGGGGATTCTGGATATGATCCCGCAGGGGGCTTCAATAGGCTGGGGCGGGTCCATGACCCTGCAGGAAACCGGTCTTATGGACGCGGTTCGCGGCGGGCAGTACACGATCTTTGACAGAGATGCCAAAATGGATGATGATACCCGCAGAAAAGTTTATGCCGACATTCTGAACTGTGATTTTTTTCTGATGAGTACCAATGCGATTACGATGGACGGAGAACTTGTAAATATTGACGGACGGGGCAGCCGGGTTGCGTTTCTGTGCTTCGGTCCGTCGAATGTACTGGTGGTTGCAGGTATGAACAAAGTGGTAAGTGATGTGGACAGCGGAATCAAGCGGGTACGCGACATCGCCGCACCGCCCAATGCTACCAGACTGGACCGCAAGACACCGTGTACCGCAACCGGGAAATGCGGTGACTGTACGGCACCGGGATGCATCTGCAGTCAAACGGTGGTGACTCGATTCTCCACTATTCCGGATCGGATCAAGGTGATACTCGTTGGCGAAGAATTGGGATATTAGCAGGGTTGACGAATGTTGTAGAATCTGATACAGTATAAACACAAAAAAATACAAATGTTTTTCGGGGTTGGGTGTAATTCCCTACCGGCGGTATAGTCCGCGACCCGTGGTGCAAGCCCGGCTGATCCGGTGACAGTAATGGATTCCGGAACCGACAGTAATAGTCTGGATGGTAGAATGACATGGTAAGAGAACGCACAGCGTTTGTCTGTTTTGGTGCCCCGGTATGTATACCGGGGCATTTCTGTTTGATACAGGCGGGCTCCGAGAACGGAAAGAGGAAAGGTGATTATTATGAAAAAATGGGCACAGAATATGGAAGGACTTGGAGCAACCATTGTAGAACATTGGGATTATGTACTGTCTTTCCTGGGGATCGTAGCAGGAGTATTCCTGGTTGCGTACCTGATTGAGAAAACGATACAGCGGAAAAGGGGAGAACGGGGAACCATACTGAATACCCGGAAAATAGCGATGATCGGAATGTTTTCCGCTCTGGCGGGCATTCTGATGCTGTTTGAAATTCCGCTTCCTTTTCTGGCACCTTCCTTTTACGAATTGGATTTCAGCGAATTGCCGGTGCTGATCTGCGGATTTGCATTCGGGCCCGTGGCAGGTGTGGTGACGGAGTTCCTGAAGATTATGATCAAAATGCTGTTCAAATCTACCAGCACTGCGCTGGTGGGAGAACTGGCGAATTTCGTGATCGGCTGTACCCTGATTCTTCCTGCAACAACCATCTATCACATCCGGAAGCGGAAGACCAACGCTGTCATCGGCTGTATCTCCGGAACGATCTGCATGACTGTGTTCGGAACCGCGTTCAATGCATTATATCTGTTGCCGGCGTTTGCGGTGATGTTTTTCGGCGGTAATCTGGATGTCATTCTGGGAATGGGGGCTGCGATTCATGAGAGTATCGGAGACAGTATTGTCCGGTTCGTGATTTACTGCGTTGCACCGATCAATCTTATCAAAGGGACGGCAGTATCGGTCATTACCATGCTGATCTACAAGCCGCTGAGTCCGATTCTGCACACTTCACACGCCGAAAGACGTGGCAGAAAAAGCAAATAGTATTTGTTTTTTTGTGAAGTTACGGTATAATCTATATGGGAAAGTTGAGCGCCTACCCTTCGTAGGCGCTTTTCTCAAGAAGAAGGAAAAGAGTAGATATTATGAAATTGGAATTTGACGTGAAAGTAGACGCCGGTATGCTGTATGATTTCCTGCTGAGACATACGTATACTTCGGCACAGGGATTGATCGGAACCTGTGTGGGCGCATTGTTTATTGTTGGTTTTGCGATGCAGCCCGACAGATATGCAGCACTTGTGGTGGGACTGATCATCCTGATTTATTTGCCGATTTCTCTGTCGTTAAAGGCCAAAGCCCAGGCATTGAATCCGGTGTTCCGCAGACCGATTCATTATACCATGACCGAGGAAGGGGTTATGGTGAGCCAGGAGACAGGGGAGACGGAGGAAACGGAGGAAACGTCTGCGGAAGCAGAGGACGACCCTACGGAGCCGGCTGAGGCAGAGGAAACAGCCGAAGTGGAAACGTCTGCGGAACCAGAGGACGATCCTGAGGAGTTCGCCGGGGACGAAGCGCAGGAGGACGCTACCCCGAAACCCTTCCCATGGGATGCTATGTATAAGGCGGTATCCACCAAGAACAGTATCATCCTGTATACGACAAGAGTAAATGCATGCATTTTCCCAAGAAAGCAGTTGGGCGGACATACCACCGATGTGATCAAGATGATTGCGACCCATATGCCGCCGAAAAAAGTAAAGATCAGATACTAGTGCATCGATGGAAAACGGTGCATCGGGAGGTGCGGATTATGATATATGAGACCTTTGATGATGCCGGAACGAGGGCACTCGGACGTGAACTCGGAACCGGAGCAGAGGGCGGCCGGGTGTATACGCTGGTCGGAGATCTTGGTGTCGGAAAAACGGTATTTACACAGGGTTTTGCCCAGGGACTTGGCATCGAGGAGCCAATCAGCAGTCCCACATTTACCATTGTACAGATCTACGAGGAAGGCAGAATGCCTTTTTATCATTTTGACGTATACCGGATCGGCGATGTTTCCGAGATGGATGAGATCGGATATGAGGACTGCTTCTATGGAGACGGTGTTTGCCTGATTGAGTGGGCCAATCTGATTGAAGAGATCCTGCCGGAGCATTATACGCGGATAACGATTGAGAAGGATCTGGAAAAGGGCTTTGACTACAGGAAGATTACGGTAGAAGATATATAGTGCGGATATGCATGAGGATAAGTATGAGAATATTGGCGATTGACAGTTCCGGACTGGTGGCCTCCGTGGCACTGCTGGAAGATAATGTTATGATAGCGGAATATACAATGAATTATAAGAAGACGCATTCCCAGACGCTGTTGCCGATGCTGGATCAGATGATGGGCATCGTGGAATGTGATCCGGCATCCGTGGATGCTATTGCGGTGGCGGCGGGACCGGGATCCTTTACGGGACTCCGGATTGGATCTGCTACGGCCAAGGGTCTGGGGCTTGCATTGAATAAGCCGATTGTACCGGTTCCCACGCTGGATGCGATGGCATACAATATATGTGTCACTGATCGGGTTGTGTGTCCGGTGATGGATGCCAGAAGGAATCAGGTCTATACCGGGGTATATGCCTGGGAGGAGGATTCCTTTGCAGTTTTGGAACCTCAGTGTGCCGTTGCAGTCGATGAGATTGCTGCCCGATTGAATGCACTGGGGCGACCTGTGATTTTTCTGGGGGACGGAGTTCCGGTTTACAGGGAGAAACTGGCAGATCTGATGGAGGTACCGTATACATTTGCACCGCCCCATATGGCCATGCAGAGAGCCGGCGCGGTAGGTGTTCTGGGAATGAAACTGTTGAAGCTGGGACATGCGGAGGCTGCAGCGGCCCATCAGCCGGAGTATCTGCGGATGAGCCAGGCCGAGAGAGAACGGGCTGAGAGAGAATAGATGATAGAATATCGAACGATGACAATGGATGATGTGGAAGCGGCAGCAGAGCTGGAACGGGCATGTTTCAGTACGCCTTGGTCGGCTCGGGCGTTTGCGGAATCCATCCGGGATAAGAATATTGTATATGTGATCGCAGTGCGGAACGGAGAACTGGTAGGGAATTGCGGACTCCGCAGTGTGGCGGGAGAAGGAGAGATTACCAATGTCGCAGTGCGGCCCGATGTGAGAAAGCAGGGAATTGCTACGAAACTCCTGCAGGAACTGATGCGACGGGGAGAGGCATTGGGCGTCAAGGCGTATACGCTGGAGGTGCGGTGCCACAATATTGAAGCAATTACATTGTATGAACGTCTCGGCTTTCAATCGGAGGGTATCCGCCCCGGGTTCTATACCGATCCGGTGGAGGATGCTGTGATTATGTGGAGAAGAGAGTAGTAATCTGACATATATTTCCACCGTGCATATGGAATGTTCCCCTGTATAATGATATGACACCATAGAACAGGAGGAATGAGAATGAGACAGTATATGAAAGTGACTTTGACAGTCAATGAGGTGGTTGGTGTGCAATGCAACCGCTGTGGCAAGTGTATTGCGGTTCGAAATGGTGCCCCCGGGGAGGAGATTGTTGCAATACGACATCGGTATGGGTATCCTTCCGCACAGGATGGAACGGTATGTGAATTCGATCTGTGCGAGTCATGTTTTGAAAGCTGGCTCGGTATGCTTCGGATTCCGGCGACTAGGACGGAAAATGAGAGTGGAAACGGCTGAAGGATGCAACATAGCATGACTGGCCGGGGAAGATAAGAGGAAACGGGATGTTAGATATCTGTCTGTTGGGAACGGGAGGAATGATGCCTCTGCCATATCGGTGGCTTACCGCATTGATGGCCCGATATAACGGGAAGAGTATTTTGATTGATTGTGGTGAGGGAACGCAGATTGCCATGAAGGAAAAGGGCTGGAGTGCGAAGCCCATCGACATTATCTGTTTTACCCATTTTCATGCGGATCATATCAGCGGTCTGCCGGGAATGCTCCTGACAATGGGGAATGCAGAACGGACGGAACCACTGACAATCATCGGACCGAAGGGGCTTACCAGAGTGGTCAATTCCCTGCGTGTGATTGCACCGGAACTTCCGTTTGAACTTCAACTGCGGGAAATTGATGAAGAAAACCCGGTGTATGAAGAGGGAGAATTGAAGATTGAAGCATTTCGTGTGAACCATAATGTGCCTTGTTACGGATATAATATAACGGTGGCCAGAAAAGGCAGATTTGATGCAGAGCATGCAAGAGAACTTGGGATCCCTCTGAAGTTTTGGAACCGGTTGCAGCACGGAGAAACTGTTGCGGCGGATGGAATCACCTATACACCGGACATGGTTATGGGAGCGCCACGAAAAGGACTGAAGGTTACCTATTGTACCGATACCCGCCCCACCGATGGGATTGTGAAGCATGCGAGAGGTGCGGATCTTTTCATCTGCGAAGGGATGTATGGTGAGGAAGATAAGATCGGGAAAGCCCGGGAAAATAAGCATATGACCTTCCGGGAGGCCGCCACACTTGCAGCGGAAGCGGAGGTCGCGGAACTGTGGCTGACACATTACAGTCCCTCTCTGGTACGTGCGGAAGATTTCATGAATGATGTAAGACGGATCTTCCCGAGAGCCAGCGCCGGCAGGGACGGAATGAGTGTAGAACTGGAATTCAAAGAGGACTGATTGCGAAATGGGCTCGCGTGATCGGATGGAAAGATGACATGGAAGGGAAAGGGGAGCGGGATGAAGCGACTGAAGAAAATGCGCGGATTGATTATTCTGGTCGTCATGGTTGCACTGGCGGTCGGGTACTATTTCTATCTGTCCAATCGGACGCGGAGTAATGATGACGATGACATCACGGTGACCCGCGTTCAGGAACTTCTCATGCGGAATCTGGAACAGAATTATCCCGCTACGCCCAAAGAAGTTGTGAAATTGTACAGTGATATCACGCAGTGTTTCTATGGCGAGAAATATTCCGAGGAAGAGCTGGAACGTCTGGCTACGATGGCATATGCTCTTTTTGATGAAGAACTTGCGGCAGCAAATCCCTGGAACATCTATTACGCCAAACTGATCGGTGAGATTGAGGAATATAAAAAAAATCATTATGTCATATCGGCATACACGACGTCTTCCTCCGTGGATATTGAACATCAGAAATTCACAAAGGACGGCTATACCTGCACCCGGGTATATGTATACTACACAATGCGGCGGGGAACGGTGATTGATACTCTGAATGAGGTATTTGTGCTGAGAAAGGATAAATCCGGCTATTGGAGAATCTATGGCTGGCAGTTGGTGGAAGAGTAATGCAGAAAGAGATAACTATTTTGGCGATTGAGAGTTCCTGTGACGAAACGGCGGCTGCGGTTGTCCGGAACGGAAGAGAAGTGTTATCGAATGTGATCTATTCACAGATTGATCTGCACACCCTTTACGGAGGGGTTGTGCCGGAGATTGCGTCGAGAAAGCATATCGAAAAGGTGAATCAGGTTATCGAAGAGGCACTGCGTCAGTCCGGTCGGAAACTGGAGGAGATGGAAGCAATTGCCGTGACGTACGGTCCCGGTCTGGTGGGCGCTCTTCTGGTAGGGGTATCTGTTGCGAAGGCAATCAGTTTTGCAACGAAAATACCGCTGGTGGGCGTGCATCATATCGAAGGACACATTAGTGCCAATTATATAGAAAATAAGGAACTGGAACCTCCGTTTATCTGTCTGGTGGTATCCGGCGGGCATACACACCTGGTGAAGGTGGCTGACTACGGTAAATATGAGATTCTGGGACGGACCAGAGATGATGCGGCAGGAGAGGCTTTTGATAAGGTGGCAAGAGCCATCGGTCTGGGATATCCGGGGGGACCGAAGATCGACAAGGTTTCCCGGGAAGGGAATCCGGAGGCGATTCATTTTCCCAGAGCGAAGGTAGATGAGAACCTATATGATTTCAGCTTCAGCGGACTGAAATCAGCGGTACTCAATTATATCAATTCGGCTGAGATGAAGGGAGAGACAATCTCGGTACCTGACGTGGCTGCTTCTTTCCAGCAGGCCGTTGTGGATGTGCTGGTGGAGCATTCCATGGAGGCGGTTCGGCGTAACGGACTGAAAAAGTTTGCGATCGCAGGAGGTGTGGCTTCCAATTCCGCATTGCGGGAGGCAATGCGTACAGCCTGTGTACAGAACGGAATTGAATTCTATCATCCGTCTCCCATTCTATGCACCGATAATGCAGCGATGATCGGAGCGGCAGGATATTATGACTATTGTAACGGAATCCGGAGCGACTATTATCTGAATGCTGTTCCGAATCTGAAACTGGGAGAGAGATAGAACGGAATGAGTGCAGAGAAACATGTTGCGATCGTGCTTGCCGGAGGAAGCGGCAGGCGCATGGGGATGGATATACCGAAGCAGTATCTTGCTGTTGGCGGGAAACCGCTTATTTATTTTGCCCTGAAAGCATTTCAGGACAGTGCCATGGACGAGATTGTGCTGGTATGCGGCAGGGGAGAAACGGATTTCTGTCGGACCCGGATTGTAGAGCAGTATGAACTGACCAAAGTGAAGCAGATCGTGGAGGGCGGTGCTGAACGGTATCACTCTGTATGGGAGGGACTTAAGGCTGCCGGAGAATGTGATTATATATATGTACACGACGGTGCCAGACCTTTTCTGGAGCAGGAGACGATCTGCAGATTGATGGCATCCGTGAAGCAGGAGAAAGCCTGCGTGGCCGCTGTACCGGTGAAAGACACCATCAAGGTGACGGATGCGGACGGAGTCGTCGTGGATACTCCTCCGAGAGACCGTCTGTGGACAGTGCAGACGCCCCAGTGTTTTGCGCATCAGCTGATCTATTCTTCCTATCAGAAAATGATCGACACAGAAAGGGAATGGATGGCGGCAGGACTTAGGATAACAGACGACGCTATGGCAGTGGAATACTTTTCAGACGCTGTGGTACGGGTTGTAATGGGCTCTTACCGAAACCGTAAGATAACAACGCCGGATGACCTTTTGCTCCTGCAACAAATGGAAAAGGAAACCTCAGAATTACGATAAAAAAACTGTCGGCAAAAAAAAGAAAAAAACAAGAAAAAATTGTTGACACAAAACCGCTTTTTTGTTAGTATAGGTTTTGCGCTAGTCAGAGGACGGGCGCCACGGAGAGGTATCGAAGTGGTCATAACGAGGCGGTCTTGAAAACCGTTTGTCCGCAA
>JAEDCX010000034.1 GCA_016293925.1 Lachnospiraceae bacterium
TTCTTTAGGCGCTGCCTGTTCTTTAGGCGCTGCCTGTTCTTTAGGCGCTGCCTGTGTTTCAGGCGACGTTTCTCCTGCAGAGATTACCTGTGCTTCAACCGTATCGACATCCGTTTGTCCCTCTCCGTCGTCTCTGCGGATATATTCCAGATCCTCCCTGCTCAGTGTCCTGAAATCATTCACCTTCTTCAGAATCAGTTTCAGGCTGTTTTTCGGCGTATCAAACACGCCATTCTCATTCAGATTGCAGACAATCAATGCAATCGGAAGTGCCGCAATCATGCCCAGCACCCCTGCAACTCTATATCCGATGAAAATGAGTATCACTGTGGGAATCGGCGGCATATCCACCTCTGCTCCCATGATTCTCGGTTGAATCAGCTGACGGATAATCAGTGTCACAATCCAGACAATCATGATGGCAATTGCGGTCCGGTACTCCGCACTGATCAGTTCAATCACTGCCCAGGGTACCATGACCGTACCGGTTCCCAGAAAGGGCAGAAAATCCAGAAATGCAATGCCGAGTGCCACCAGCGGTACATAATCCACACCGATAATCAGCAGACCGATCACCAGAAGCACATAGATAAACGCCTCAATCTTAATCTGCGCCAGAAAATATCCACCCACTGCCTTACGCATGCTGGCAGATGCAATCGACCATTTCCCGGTGATTTTGGCAGGAATATGCTTCTTCAGGAAATTGGTCAGGTATTTCCTGTCCGCCACAAAATAATACGCCGCAAGCACAGCCATAATCGTACAGACCAGAAGGTTGGGCAGTCCCATTGCAAAATTGCCGATTGCGTTCAATGCCGGGGTTCCCAGCCGTCCTACCACGCCGGATACCAGCGTACCGATGCCGTCCTCCGCTTTATCCAGAATATGCTGAATACCGTCGGGAAGACTGCTATAGAATCCGTCCAGTTTACTTCCGGTCTCATCAAAGCTTTCCTCCAGTTCTGCCCATTTATCGGGAATCGATTCCGCAAGCCCGATTCCCTGACGGATCAGGGCGGATGCCACGAAATAGATCAGTGCAACGACAGTTGCAAGAACAATCACAATGACCACGGCAGAGGTTGCCTTACGGGTAATCTTCAGTTTCTCTTCCAGAAATTTGACGGGAGGATTGGCAATTGCCGCAATCACCCAGCCGATCACCAGCGGCAGAAAAAACAGAAGGATTTTCGGTACCACAAAAATCGTAAACAGAATCACAACAAATGCAAACGTCAGATTTAACGCCGCCTTCAGATATTGTCTTACATCCTTATTCATTGGTTTCCTCCAAATATCGATCTATCAAATCGTATATCTCGTCCCTTCCCTGCTTTGTAACCGCCGAAAACGGAATCAATACCGTATCCTGATCCGCGTTCAACCCGCTACGGACAAGTTTCAACTGCTTCTGCAGCTGGCTTCTGTTAATCTTATCCGCCTTGGTTGCAATAATGATGGGCCGATATCCCTGATGCAGAATCCACTCATACATCATCCGGTCATTGGCCGAGGGCTCGTGCCGGATATCAATCAACAGAAAAATAGACCGCAGCACCTTGGATTTCTTCAGATACCGTTCAATCATCCTGCCCCACTTCTCCTGGGTCTCCCTGCTGACTCTGGCATATCCGTATCCCGGAAGGTCCACCAGGTAAAACTGATCATTCACATTGTAGTAATTGATCGTCTGGGTTTTCCCCGGTTCGGAACTGGTCCTTGCCAGGGATTTTCGATTCATGATCGCGTTGATCAGGGAGGATTTCCCCACATTACTTTTTCCGGCAAATGCAATCTCCATCATCCGGTTCTCCGGCAGGGTACTGGTAATACCGCAGACCGTTTCCAGACTCACGTTTCTGATAACCATACCTGTCTCCTTATTGTGTCTGTTTCCTGTCAGTCGCCTTCTTCTCTACCGGCCGAAAACAGGCCTTCGTAACCTCTTCCATGGTCTCCACATAGAGAATCTCCAGCCCATTCGTGATCTCCTTCTCTATCTCACGAACATCCTTCTCATTCTCCTTGGGTACGAGAACCCTTTTCACTCCGGCCGTTTTGGCTGCCAGGATCTTCTCCTTCAGGCCACCGATGGGAAGCACCCTTCCCCGCAGGGTGATCTCACCTGTCATTGCCACATCGCATCGCACAGGGGTGTGCGTAATCGCGGACAGAATGGCTGTCGCCATGGTAATTCCTGCGCTGGGACCGTCCTTTGGAACTGCTCCCTCCGGTATATGAATGTGAAAATCATTTTTCTTGAACGTATCTGCGGGAATCTTCCACCGTTCGCTGACCGACCGGATATAACTGATGCCGGTTCTGGCGGATTCCTTCATCACGTCACCCAATTGACCGGTTAACTCAATCTCTCCTTTCCCGGGCATCATGTTGACTTCTACCTGAAGGGTATCGCCTCCGACGCTGGTCCACGCCAATCCGCGTACCACACCAATATCGTCCGACTTATTGACCATATCGGTCGAGTATTTCACTTTGCCCAGGAACTTCTCCAGATTCCCCGCATTTACCCGGATCACGGTTTTCTTTTGCTGCAGAATCTCCCGCGCGGCTTTTCTGCAGATCTGACCGATTTTCCGCTCCAGCTCCCGCACACCGGCCTCTCTGGTATATCCTTCAATGATCTTTCGGATAGCAGAATCACTGATAACCAATTGTTCCTTCGTCAATCCGTTCTTCTCATACTGTTTTTGTACCAGATGCTCCGTCGCAATGTGGAATTTCTCATTGGCAGTATAACTGGACACCTCCAAAATCTCCATACGATCCAGAAGGGGACGGGGTATGGAGGAAACCGAATTGGCCGTTGCAATAAACAGCACCTCGGACAGGTCCAGCGGGATCTCCACATAATGATCTCTAAAATGAGCATTCTGCTCGGAATCCAGAACCTCCAGCAGGGCCGACGCGGTATCGCCTCTCTGATCGGTTCCCACCTTATCGATCTCATCCAGCAGAATCAGAGGATTCTTCACCCCTGCCTGCCTGAGACTTGCCGCAATGCGCCCCGGCATCGCACCGATATATGTCTTACGATGTCCTCTGATCTCCGCCTCATCCCGTACACCACCGAGACAGATTCTCACATATTTTTTATTCAACGCCTCCGCAACGCTCTTGGCGATGGAGGTCTTACCGGTTCCGGGAGGTCCTACAAGACACAGAATCGGACTGTCGCCCTGTCTGGTCAACGCCCGTACCGAGAGGAATTCGAGAATTCTCTCTTTTACCTGATGCAGGCCGTAATGTCTCGCATCCAGAATCTGTTCCGCATGGTCAATATCCGTGTTATCCTTGGACACTTTGTCCCAGGGAAGTTCCAGAAGCGTTTCGATATAGCCTCGCTCCACCGCACTCTCCGACGAGCTTCCCACCACCGATTTGAAACGCGCGATCTCCTTCAGAATCTTCTCTTTTACCTCCTTGGATGCCTTCAATTTCCTGCATTCATCGGTAAAATGATCCACATCGGAATACGGGTCGTCATCTCCCAATTCCTCCTGGATGAACCGCATCTGCTCACGCAACAGATATTCTTTTTGATTTTTATCCACCCGTTCCTTGATCTTCTGCTGCAGTTCCTGCTTCACTCTGGCAATCTCCACTTCGTTTGCCAGAATCTCACACAGAACGTCATATCGTCCCTGCAGCGTTGTTTCTTCCAGTATCCGTTGCTTCACATCAAACGTTACCGGAAGATTTGCTCCGATCATATGAATGAAACGCTTCATATACCCGACATCATGCAGCGTGCGCTCCCCCATGTGCACGGAAATAGTCTTGACAACCTTGGGAAAGAATCTGCCGTACTGTTCCAGCAATCCCTCCAGATTCCGGGACATAGCCTCGATCTCCACCTGCCCGGGATCCTGCTCTTCCATATCCAGCTCCGTAATCCTGGCACACAGATAGGTCTCTTCTTCTGTCAATCCATCCAAACGCGCAGAGTACTCTCCCTCTACCAAAACCCTGACGATATTGTTCACCGGAAGTTTGGATACCTGCTTCACGATTGCTACCGTACCCACGTGGTACAACTGGTCCACACCGGGCGATTCCACCTCCGTATCAATCTGCGGAACCAGAAAAACTCTCTGGTCGCCCATCATTGCCTGCTCCACCGCTTCTATTGATTTGGACCTGCTCAGGTCAAAATGAATGATCATGTCAGGATATACCGTCAGGCCTCGCAGTGCTACGGCCGGCATTATCAGCTTATTCATGCGAATCTCCATTCCTTATATTCAAAATAACTCCACCAACATATGAAGGTGGAGTCATACTGTCCCACAAATGTGGATTACTACTATTCTTCCCGGCAGATCGGCGCTTAATTCCGATACTCAATAATCGGTTCGCCGGTACCGCATACCACATCCTTGGTGATAATACATCTGCCGATTGTATCATCGGACGGAATACGATACATGAGATCCATCATAATATGTTCCATAATCGAACGTAATCCTCTGGCTCCCGTTTTGCGTTCCTCTGCCTGCTCCGCAATTGCAACAACTGCATCATCCTCGAACTCAAGACGAACCTCGTCAAATGCGAATAACTTCTGATACTGCTTGACAAGCGCACTTTTCGGCTCTTTCAGAATCCGTACCAATGCCTCCTTGTCCAGACCGTCCAACGATACATTGATCGGAACACGGCCCACAAACTCCGGAATCAGTCCGAATTTCACCAGATCCTGCGGAGTCGCATGATGGAGAAGTTCGCTCAGTTTCTCTTCATTCTTGTCCACGATCTCGGCGTTAAAGCCAATGGATTTCCGATTCAGTCTGGTCTGGATAATCTTCTCCAGTCCGTCAAACGCACCGCCGCAGATAAATAATATATTGGTGGTATCAATCTGGATCAATTCCTGATGCGGATGCTTTCTTCCGCCCTGCGGCGGAACGCTTGCAACCGTACCCTCGATAATCTTCAGGAGTGCCTGCTGTACACCTTCCCCGGATACATCTCTGGTGATGGATACATTCTCGCTCTTCTTGGTAATCTTATCGATCTCATCAATATATACGATCCCCATCTGGGCCCGTTCGATATCATAGTCTGCCGCCTGAATCAGTTTCAGCAGGATGTTCTCCACATCCTCGCCCACATAACCGGCTTCCGTCAATGTTGTGGCATCTGCAATCGCAAACGGAACATTGATGATCTTCGCCAGTGTCTGTGCCAGATAGGTTTTACCCGATCCGGTAGGTCCCAGCATAATAATATTGCTCTTCTGCAGTTCCACGCCGTCATCCACCGGCTCTGCGGTAATTCTCTTATAATGATTGTACACCGCTACGGAGAGAACCTTTTTCGCTTCCTCCTGTCCGATCACATACTCATCCAGAAATTCTTTGATCTCTACAGGTTTCAGAAGATTGATATCTGTTCTTTCAACAACTTCCTCATCATCTTCCAGTTCTTCCTCGATAATATCCGAACAGATGCCGACACACTCATCACAGATATATACACCTGACGGTCCTGCGATCAGCTTGCGGACCTGTCCCTGTGTTTTGTTGCAAAAAGAGCATCGAACCTTATCGTCAGAAATTTTTGTTGCCATGAAACTTCCTCTTCCATTCCTATTACTTACTCAGAATCTCTCTGATAGATGACTTTGTCGATCAGACCATATTCCCTGGCAGCTTCCGCACTCATCCAGTTATCACGATCCGTATCCGCATAGATCTTCTCAATCGACTGACCGGTACGTTCCGCCAGAATGGTGTTCAGTTTTTCCTTGGTAGATGCGATATGCTTGGCAGCAATCTCAATCTCCGTTGCCTGTCCCTGTGCACCGCCTAGAGGCTGATGAATCAGAATCTCTGAATTCGGCAGAGCCATCCTCTTGCCCTTGGCGCCGCCTGCGAGCAGGAATGACCCCATGCTGGCAGCCATGCCGATGCAGATTGTGGACACGTCACACTTAATATACTGCATGGTATCATAGATGGCGAGACCTGCTGTTACAGATCCTCCCGGGCTGTTGATATACAGCTGAATATCCTTGTCCGGATCTTCTGCTTCCAGAAACAGCAGCTGTGCCACGATAATGCTGGCGATCGTATCCGTTACTTCCTCCCCCAGGAAAATAATTCTGTCTTTTAAAAGTCTGGAGTAGATGTCGTAAGAACGCTCCCCACGACTTGTCTGCTCAATGACATAAGGTACTAAACTCATATTCATCCTCCATAGATATCTTTTTCAAGGACTTATTCATTCTCTGACTCTTCGGTTTTCTTGGTTGTTTTCTTGGTTGTTGTTTTCTTGGCAGGTTTCTTCGTCTCATCACCCTCAACCGCTTCTGCAACAACAAGTTCTACTGCTTTCGCGATGCACAAATCAACCTTGATCTGCTCTTCCTCGCTCTTACCGATGATCTCTTTGATCTTGTCAACCTCCATCTGGTATGCGTCAGCCATTCTCTTGATCTCTGCCTCGTACTCTTCCTCGGTAGCTGTCATTCCCTCTGCCGCAACAACTGCCTCCAGAACCAGTCTGCTCTGGATTCTCTTCAGTGCCTGATCCTTGGCCTGATCAATCAGCATCTGGTAATTGGCACCGGTGAACTGGAAATACTGCTCCATGGAGATTCCCTGCATCTGCATTCTCTGTGCGAAATCATCCACGATTTGTCTCTGCTGGGTTGCAACCATGGCATCCGGAATATCCATCTTGGAATCGGCAACAATCGCCTCGATAACCTCTGACTCGATGGCATCCTTAGCTGCTTTTTCCTTCTTCTGTGTCAATTCTCTCTTGATATCCTCTTTGTACTCTGCAAGGGTATCGTACTCGGAAACCTCTGCTGCGAACTCATCGTCCAGTTCCGGAAGTTCTTTCTCTTTGATCTCGTTGATCTTTACTTTGAAAAGAGCAGGTTTGCCTGCCAATTCGCTTGCCTGATAATCCTCCGGGAATGTTACATTGACCTCAACCTCGTCTCCCGTATTCTTACCAATCAGCTGATCTTCAAACGTATCGATGAAGGAGTGGGAACCGATCTCAAGAGAATAATTCTCACCCTTACCACCGTCAAATGCTACTCCGTCAACGAATCCCTCGAAGTCAATCACTGCGGTATCACCTGTCTGTACCGGTCTGTTCTCTACCGTAATGGTTCTGGAATTCTCTTCTCTCTGTCTGTTCAGTTCTGCATCGATATCTGCTTCCGTAACTTCTCTGTTCTGTTTGGACACCTTGACACCCTTGTATTTACCAAGTGTCACTTCCGGTTTCAGCGCAACCGTTGCCGTAAAGATGAAAGGCTTACCTGCCTCTAACTGAACCACATCGATCTTCGGCTGGGACACAATCTCCTCTGTGCATTCATCAACTGCCTTCGCATATGCATCCGGGATCAGCTCATTGGCAGCATCCTCATAGAATACTTCTTTGCCGTACATTCTCTCGATTACCTGGCGCGGTGCTTTTCCTTTACGGAATCCAGGAATGTTAATCTTACCTTTATTCTTATTGTAAGCTTTCTGGATTGCTGCTTCAAAATCTTCAGCAGATGCCTCGATTGTAAGCTTAGCCATGTTCTTTTCCAATTTCTCGATCTGTAAACTCATTGTGTTACTTCCTCCTTCAATTACCTCTGTGAACCCTATATAAACGGCATAATAAGCCATACTCACAGTCATTTTACGATTATAGCACAACTTTCCAAAAAATACTAGCATTTTTCGCAGAAGATATTATACTATATGAAAGTAAAACCTCTGTCTGAAAGGAGCCCATTATGAAAATTACACCCAAGCAACTGGTTACCTGTGCTGCGCTCCTGGCAATCTGCCTGCTCAGTACCTATCTGAAAACCTTATCCGTATACATCACCGGACCGATTGTCAACGCATGTATCATCCTGGCGACGATTTTCTGCGGGCTGCTCGGTGGGATTCTGTTAAGTATTGCCACACCGGTCGCTGCTTATTTCATTGCATCAAGTCCGATCACCCAGGCTGTGCCGCTGATCGTACCGATGATCATGCTGGGAAACTGTGTATTGGCTCTTGCCGTATGGATCTTCTATCACAAGCTGCACTTTCGGCTACATATGGAGGCAGGGCTTATCGTCGGCTCTCTTGCCAAAGCCGCTTTCATGTGGCTCATTATCGTGAGAGTGATCCTCCATTCCTCCCTGGCAATAGATGCTCTCGGCGCGAAATATGATAAACTTCTGGCAGTTGCCAGCAGCGCTTTCTCGGTAACCCAGCTGATTACCGCACTGATCGGCAGTGCGCTGGCGGTTATTCTGTATTATCCGCTGAAAGCCGTATCCGGCCAAAACGAATAGGGGCTGAAATAGGTCACGTTGTTTCGGAACATCCGCGATTCCGTTGTATTCAAAAAAGCCGGAAGTCATATGGCAAATGCCACATGCTCCCGGCTCTTTTCATTCTGACCACATCAGAGCAGCCTTATTTCATGCTCTCTTCCTGCTTCTTGATCATCTGACGAACCATCTCGCCACCGATACTACCGGCTTCCTTAGATGTTAAGTCACCGTTGTATCCTTCTTTCAGGTGGATACCTAACTCAGAAGCAACCTCTGTTTTGAAACGATCCATAGCAGCCTTCGCTTCAGGAACCTGCATAGATGAATTCTTAGAGTTGTTAGCCATTTCATTCACCTCCGTGTATACCTAATGTCTATAGTCAGGATAAATGGTCCGGTCCACATATCCTGACTTGCAAGTTATGTGTTCCTTACACATTTATCTTGAGAATAGTATGTGCGGAAGTGTTTCTTTTATGTTGGTAAAAAATGACTATATCAGTCGTTCAATGAATTCAATCATGATGCCGCTTACCACACCGATTCCGTACAACAGACCGATGATACGCAGATTATCCTTCCAGTTCTTATTCATTCGTATCAGAATAATAATCCCGACGCCGGCCCCTACCAGAAGGCCACTCATCATGGCGCCTATGCTCAATATACCTTCCAGATACAGCTGTGTAATCACCACACTGGCGGCGCAGTTCGGCAGCAGACCCACAATGCCCGCCAGAATCGGTCCCAGAACCGGCTGATTCTGAACGAAGCCTGCAAGGGTATCCTCTCCCATCCAGAAAATGAGACAATTCAATGCAAACGATACAACAGCAATGGCAATCAAAACTTTCACCGTATGCAGCATTGCTGATTTCCAGATGCTCTTCTCACATCTGCAATGCTCCTGTTCGCACATGCTGTGGATGGCACCCGGTTCTTTCATATGCTCCCTGCTGCGAAACAGAACATCCACCAGAAATCCTGCCACGATACCGATCAGCACCTTCAGTCCGATCACTTTCAGAATCAGCCATATATTGACTCTCTCCGACAGGAAAATCGGCAGCATCTCGTCCGAGGTTGACAGGAACACTGCCAGCAACGTACCCATGGTAATCAGTTTGCCGGAATAGAGACTGGCCGCGGCGGCAGAGAAGCCGCACTGCGGAAATGCGCCCAACAATCCGCCGACTGCCGGTCCCGCATAACCCGCGCGCCGTACCGCCAATTTCACACGATCTGATGTCATATGTTCCATAACTTCCATCAACAGATAGGTCAGAAAGAGAAACGGAATTAATTTCAAAAGATCAATCAAGGTATCCAATAATACTTCACTCATCACCAACCTCTTTTTCTTACCTTACCGGCCGCTTTCCATATATAACCCGTTCTGCCAGCGTTTCTGCCATATCTGCTCCCATGTATGCTTCTACAATGGCAAGCGCAAATGCCGTCGAGCATCCCATCCCTGCTCCGGTAATTACATTTCCGTCAATGACTGCTTCGGTCATCATAACCTCTGCCCCGGTAAGCTCTGACTCAAAACCCGGATATACACATGCCTTTCTCCCCTTCAGATATCCCCTGTGCCCGAAAATACTCGGAGAAGCGCAGATTGCACAGACCCATTTCCCCTCAGCATAAAAGGTATCCAGCAGCTGCATCAATGCATCACACGCCTCCAGATTCTCCTTTCCTTGGGTGCCGCCCGGCAGGATCAGCATATCATAGTCTGCGAAATCCATCTCTTCCAGAAGTGCGTCCGCCATTACCGTAATCTGATGGGAACCATGTATCTCCCGCCGTCCCATAATCGATACCGTTGTATTCTCCACACCGGCACGTCTGAGGATGTCCACCACTGTCAATCCTTCAATCTCTTCAAATCCGTCTGCCAGGAAAGTTGCTGTTTTTGACATACTGTTACCGCCTTTCTTCTCTCTGTTTTGTATTGTCTTTCTGATTTGCGTCCACTATAATAGTAACATGCTTAAGCGTGGTTTCAATGCCACAGAAAGGATTCTACATGGAAATCGAACGCAAATATACGATCCGGGAACTGCCCGGAAACCTAACTGACTATGACAGTCATCTTATTGAACAAGCATATATGTGTACAGATCCCGTCATCCGCATCCGACGGCAGGACAACGAATTCTACATGACCTACAAGGGTGGCGGTATGATTGCCCGTGAAGAATACAATCTTCCTCTGAATCAGGACGCCTATGAACATCTCCTTCCGAAATGCGATGGCAATATCATCCGGAAGCGAAGATACCTCATTCCCATACCTTGTCCGCAGTTTGCAGATGGATACACCCCTGCTGAAGATCTGCACCTTACTATCGAATTGGATGTTTTCGAGGGCAAATTCGACTCTCTTGTCATTGCTGAGGTGGAATTCCCGGATCTGGAATGCGCCAATGCTTTCCTTGCTCCCGACTGGTTTCTGGAAGATGTATCCACCCGAAGCGAATACCACAATTCCACATTGAGCCGTATGGAGCAGTGGCCGCTGTAGTCTTCGGCTTCTGTGGTCTTTATCCCGTCATGGCTTCTGTACCTGCCCCGGCCCGCTCATTCAATCATATGAGCAAGTGCCCATATGATCATAAAACACAAACGCTTCCTGCCGTGCTGACAGGAAGCATTTTCATTCTAGTGTCTATTATACACATTCTGTACGATCTGTACAGTAGAAAATAATAACTTTTTTGTTTATTCTCTGTCCGGATACCATGTTTCTGCTCTATTCTGCTGCCGGAAGTCTTCCGTATAGTTTCGTCATCCGGAAGATCCGCTCTACAGCCGTCTCATCATGCAGTTCATCCAAGCTCATCCGCCACTTCCAGTTATTGCCCATCGTAGAGGGCGTGTTAATTCTGGCTTCACTGCCGCATCCCAGATAATCCTGCATCGGGATAATCGCCGTATCCGCCACACTTGCCATGGCAGCGCGTACAATCTCCAATTCCACGCCTTTCTGCTGTACAATCGGCAGATATCTGTCAGCGAAATTGCGATCCGCTGCCGCAAGCGTTCGATACCAGCCCAATGAGGTATCATTATCATGGGTTCCGGTATAAACGACACAGTTCGCAGAATAATTGTGCGGCAGATAATCACTGTCTTCTCTGGAATCAAACGCAAACTGCAATATCTTCATACCCGGATAACCTGTTTTGCGCACCAGCTCGATCACACTGTCTGTCAGGAAACCCAGATCCTCTGCGATCACCTTTTTATCGCCCAATCGCTCCTTCATCGTCTGGAAAAGATGATACCCCGGTCCTTTTTCCCAGTGTCCGAATTCTGCCGTGGGATCTCCGTAGGGGATGGAATAGTAAGCATCAAATCCCCTGAAATGATCGATCCGAACCACGTCATACAGTTCATAGCAATAGGCGATCCGCTTCATCCACCACTCATAACCTGTTTTCTTGTGATAATTCCAACGATACAGCGGATTCCCCCACAGCTGTCCGGTCTCGGAAAATGCATCCGGCGGGCAGCCTGCCACACCAAGCGGTTTCCCGGACCGGTCCAGCTGGAACAGTTCCGGGTTGCTCCAGGTATCCGCACTGTCGAACGCCACATAGATCGGGATATCGCCGATGATCTCAATACCGTTCCTGTTGGCATATTTCTTCAGAGCCATCCATTGTACATGGAACATATACTGCTGGAACTGGTAAAAGAGTATCTCATCAGCCAGTTCCTTCTCGTACTTCTCGATCGCCTTCGGTCGTCTCAGACGGATATTATCAGGCCATTCCTGGTACCCTTTGTTATCCAGCTTCCCCTTGACAGCCATATACAGAGCATAGTCCTTAAGCCAGTATTCGTTCTTCCTCACGAATGCCTGAAATCCTCTGTCCTTTGCAATATTGCTTCTCTCGTATGCCACCCGCAGAATTGCGAATCTGGCATGGTACATCTTCTCGTAGTCAATATAACGGCTGTTGCTGCCGAAATCACAGGCATCACATTCTTCCCCGGTCAGCCATCCTCTATCAATCAGATCCTGCAGATCAATGAAATAAGGATTGCCTGCAAAGGTGGAGAAAGACTGATAGGGGGAATCTCCGTAACCGGTAGGTCCCAGCGGCAGTATCTGCCAGTAAGACTGTCCGGCAGCTTTCAGATTGTCTATGAATTCATATGCTTCTTTTGAAAATGCGCCGATTCCGTACGGTGACGGTAAACTGAAGATCGGCAGGAGAATTCCGCTTTTTCTCATGTTGCATTGCGCCTTCCTGGTATGCATACCATGCTGTGTACCCGAAGATTACGGGTTCAATTTCCAGATGTCTCTGTTATACTCGGCAATCGTTCTGTCGGATGAGAAGAAACCTGCCTTGGCAATATTCACCAGCATCTTCTTATTCCAGCCGGTTCTCTTCTCGTAATCGGCAAATGCACGATCCTTCACCGCAATATATTCCTCCAGATCCAGCAATGTCATAAACCAATCTTTGTTCAAAAGCTCATTGTACAGTCTGGTCAGGTTCTCTTTGTGTCCTACCTTCATCGCCTGTTTGCCGACAATGAAATCTACTGCTTCCCGGATCACTGGGCTGTTCTCATAATACTCTCTGGATACATAATCCGCCTTGGCATAATGACGGATCACCGTGCTGCTCTTCTGGCCGAATATATAAATATTACCACGTCCCACCAGTTCATCGATCTCCACGTTGGCACCATCACTGGTTCCCAACGTAACCGCACCGTTTAACATGAATTTCATATTGCCGGTGCCGGATGCTTCTTTGCTGGCCAGGGAGATCTGCTCGGAAATATCACATGCCGGAATCAGTTTCTCCGCATAGCTGACATTATAGTTCTCTACCATCAGGACCTTCATATATGGGCTGACGTCGGGATCGTTGTTGACAATCTGCTGCAACACCAGAATCAGATGGATCACATCCTGGGCAATGATATATGCAGGAGCCGCCTTGGCACCGAAAATACAGGTAATCGGTGTCGTCGGCTTCTTGCCGCCTTTGATCTCCAGATATTTGTGAATGATGTAAAGGGCGTTCATCTGTTGCCGCTTATACTCATGCATTCTCTTAATCTGAATATCAAAAATAGAATTGGGATCAATCGTCACGCCTTCCTTTTCTGCCACATATGCAGCCAGTTCCCGTTTCCGGTTCATCTTAATCTCTGCAAGCCGGTTCAAGGTTTCTGCATCATTTTTGAACTCCAGAAGTTTCTCCAACTCATTGGCATCCTTCTTGTACCCGTTACCGATCTTCTCCGTAATAAAGGAAGCCAGTTCCCGATTGCAGGACAACAGCCATCTCCGGAAAGTAATCCCGTTGGTCTTATTGTTGAACTTCTCCGGATAGAGCTTATAGAAATGATTCAGTTCCGTCTTCTTCAGAATCTCTGTATGGATTGCCGCAACGCCGTTTACACTGAATCCATAGTGAATATCAATGTGTGCCATATGGACACGGCCCTGTTTATCGATAATCTGTACCTTCGGGCTCCTGTACCGGGCGCGAACCCGCTTGTCCAGTTCCTGAATGATCGGAACGAGCTGGGGAACCACCTTCTCCAGATATGTCAGCGGCCACTTCTCCAGTGCCTCCGCCAGAATGGTATGGTTCGTATATGCGCATGTTCTGCTGACAACCTCGATTGCCTCATCCATGGTAAATGCCTTGTCATGTACCAGAATCCGGATCAGTTCCGGGATAATCATGGTAGGATGGGTATCGTTGATCTGAATCACTGCATGCTCGTACATCTTACGCAGATCGTAATGTCTCTCCTTCATCTCGTGCAAAATCAACTGTGCAGCATTGCTGACCATGAAATACTGCTGATAGATACGAAGCAGATTACCGGCCTCATCGGAATCATCCGGATAGAGGAACAGTGTCAGATTCTTCTCGATTTTCTTCTTGTCGAAGGTAATTCCCTTTTTCACAATGCTCTCATCCACAGACTCCACGTCAAAGAGGCGAAGCTTGTTAACGCCGTTGTTATACCCTACAATATCAATATTGTAGAGTCTCGATGTCACCTTTTTGTCCCCGAACATAACTTCAAAGGAAGTATCCGTCTTCTCAAGCCAGGACTGTTTCTCAATCCAGGCATCCTTCTGGGCCTTCTGGAGTCTGTTCTCAAACACCTGCTTGAAAAGACCAAAATGATAATTCAGGCCGATTCCTTCCCCGGGAAGTCCCAACGTTGCAATTGAATCCAGGAAGCAGGCCGCCAATCGTCCCAATCCACCGTTTCCAAGGGATGGTTCCGGCTCCGCATCCTCGATTTTGGCAAGATCCTTGCCCTTGGAGGCCAGAAGATCCTTCATCTTATCATAGAGTCCCAGATTGATCAGATTGTTGGATAACAGCTTACCGATCAGAAATTCTGCGGAAATATAATATACTTTTTTCTCTCCGGAGATCACCTCCGTAGATTCCAAAAAGCATTTGGTTACATTTAATACAACATAATACAGTTCCTCTTCTGTACAGGAGGCAACATCCTTGCCGTACAACTCCTGTGCGAAATCTTCCAGTTGCTGCTCCATCTTCAATTCCAGAACATCTCTCTGCATGCTTGTCTGTAATGCCATGTCAGTACTCCTTCCATCAACATCCTTTATGATATCATCGGTTTCCGCGGTAATTCCGCTCTTCGGATCAAGAACCGTCTTTTTCGGATTCCACCTTATCGTTATTACATTATCACAGGTTCTTCTTTTCCGCAAATATTTTCCGAGCCGTACTGTCTGCCCCAGAACATCCCCCGGGAAGCGTTTGGAACTTTGTGGAACGAAGTTCCCCGGAAATCAAAAAACAGTGCCCGGTTTCCCGGACACTATAGGATTACGCTTTAAAACCGATAATATACGTCAGATAAGCCGCATAGCTGAGCAGCATCAGACCTCCGCCCCAGCGCCTCAGTTTGTCTCTACCGAACAACACACATACAAAAAGCATCACGGGCGCAACAATCGCCATGACCGTATCGAAAATAAATTCCTGCTGAAAAGCCACCGGTCTGATCAGAGCTGTGGTTCCCACAACAAACAGAATATTGAAAATATTACTGCCCACAATATTGCCGATGGCAATATCCGCCTTGTGCTTCAATGCAGCGGTTACGGAAGTAATCAGTTCCGGAAGGGAGGTTCCGAATGCAACAATGGTAAGTCCGATCAGGCGGTCATCCATTCCGAACATTGTGGCAATTGCCGATGCACTGTCTACAGTCACATCCGCGCCAAACACAATCAGTGCACCACCAACCAGAATCAGCAGGACCATGAACCAGACCGGCATCTTCCTGTTTTTGAACAGAAACTGGAAACAGCCTCCCGAATTCTCCTGTTCCTCCACTGCATTGGCTCCGCTCTTCATGCTTTTCTTCGCAGACAGGAACAGGTAAACCAGAAATGCAATAAACAATCCCCAGAGAACTCCTCCGTCAATCCGACCGATGGAATTGCCCCACATTCCCAAGCCCAGTAATGCGACGGAGCAGACCGCCACAAAAGGAATCTCAATCCATTTCGTATTCTTCTGTATCGGAAGCGCACCGAACAAGGCGGTTACTCCCAGAATCAGAAGAACATTCAAAATATTACTGCCGACTACATTTCCGATGGAAATACCTGCATTGCCGCTGATGGAAGAGGTAATACTGATTGCCGCTTCCGGGGCACTGGTTCCCATGGCTACGATCGTCAGTCCGATAATCAACTGAGGGATGCCGAATTGCTCTGCCAATCTGGATGCACCGTCCACGAACCAGTCCGCACCCTTGATCAGCATGACAAATCCCAGGATCAACAATCCAATCTGCATAAACAGTTCCAAATAGTCCATCTTGTACGCCTTTCTGACCACATTAGTCAATCAAAATATTGATTCCCCGATTTCTGTCCCTTCCGGAGCATTCATCACATTAGAATACATCTGTCAATCCGAAACACTCTCTAAGTTCCGACAGATCACAGCCAGACTCCACAAAAGCAACCATGTAAGGAACAATATCCGGGTCAAACTGTCTGCCGGCACAACTACGCAACTCATCCAGTATGACTTCATTGGGTAACCGCTTCCGATAGCACCGGTCCGTGGACATCGCATCATAGGAATCCGCAATACAGATAATTCTGCCATACTCCGGGATTTCCTTCCCTACCAGCCCCACCGGATAGCCACCTCCGTCATATCGTTCATGGTGGAATTTCGCGCCGTCCATGATATAGGGAATGGAGGTGAAGTCCTTCAGAATATTGCCTGCGATCAGCGTATGGCTCTGGATGATATCCCGCTCTTCCTGGGTTAGTTTACCCGGTTTCGTCAGAATCTCGTCCGGAATACCGATCTTACCCGCATCATGCATCAAAGCCACATAGAAAATATTCTCGATCTCCTTCTGGTCTTTACCCATTCGGCGGGCAATATCCGCAGAATATGTAGCAACCCGGAGCGAATGACCGCTCGTATAAGAGTCTTTCGCATCGATAAAGTTCACGAAGGTTTTCATCGTCTGAATAATCGTTTTCTGGTCCTGCTTCTGTTTGAGCATGAACTTACGCTCTTTGGTGGCAAGCACACAACCCATCAGCATCACGATAACAGCAATGACCAGTGCGGCAACCAATGCCCAGAAAGCAGGCATCCCGTATACATCATATCTGACATATCCCACAATATGAAGATCATGAATCAGATACTTGGCGTTGGTATACATCACAAGACCGAAAGTTCTCTGGTTATGCCCGTATACCACCGCATTCTCCCAATCCGGAGTATAGTGCAATGTATTGCCTTCTATTTCGAAGGTTCCGTTCCAGCTGCTGTCGATTCTCGCGCCGGTCGGAACATCCATGGTGGCGCTCCAGTTCACCACATTCGCATCCATGTCATTGATACACAGCATACGGAACTCCGCTCCGTAACGGCCCTGATCGGTCCATTCCTGCGCTTTCTCAATCTGTCCGTGAATTGTCGATGATTCAGTCGGCTTCCCCAATTCAAAATCCCAGGAAACCGGTTCGTTATTCTTCCTGTCCACAAACCGGAACAGCAATACAAATCCGATCAGAATCGCAAACAACACCGTATTATACAGATACAATAATATTCTGTTCTTAATTTTCCTATTCTTTTTCTTCTTCATCCGTTAAACCAGATCTCTCACACAGTCAACAGGAACATTTCTCAAAACGTATATTTATGCGATCATTCTATCGTCATCCGAACTATTTTGCAATACAATAATTATGAATATTCTGTTCTTCCGCACATCAACGTGTCACGGTCGGATGCAATCCACGGACAGCGTAGGCCTTATCCCAGAAAAGATCATAGGAAAACTGCTCCACATAATCGTGAAAATTACGGAAAACCTCATCAACATTCTCTGCCGTCAGCTGATGGGTTCCCTGCTCCATCGCCTCATAAATATACCGATTGTACAATTGGGAATGATGACATTCATCTCTGTATTCGTCCAGATCCGTAATCCACCCGGTTTCATCCATGAAAAAAAACACTCTCACATTCTCATAATCCATCAGCTGTTCTGCCGCCGCCCGGTACACATCCAGAATATGCAGACATCCGCTCAGGCGGATTCTCTCCCAATAGACAATACTGTAGGGCGGAAAGAAGAAATCAAACTGCACCTCCGGATGCCCCGCAACATACTCTGTCAGGTTCTCCAGATTCAACCGGCAGGCTTCCAGATCTGCGGCAAGCCTCCCGACTTCCGAATGCGCATCCGTAAATCCCTCTGCATATTCATCCAGTGTCGCTCTGTAGTTTCGTTCCATTTTCTCCACAGAGAACAGTTCCGGATCAGTCCATGTGTAGGCAAGATCATTGTCCGGCTGCTTGCCTCGGATTGCCTCCAGCGTACGCAGAATGGCCGCCGTGAACACATCCCTGTTCCAGATATACTGCACATCATCCGGCAGGAAATCATTGTACAGATACGCAGGTAGCTCCGTGTATCTGGATTTCGGATCCGATGTCAGCTGATACTCATTCAGATCCGTAATCACACGCTTCACGTCATTCCCACTGGCAAACACCTTCTCATACACCGTGGCGATATCCCGGGATCTGGCGCCGGCGAAACACAGTTTCACCAGGTCCATGCCCTGCTCCTCATACCAGGACGCCCGGAAATTCTCCGTCATGCTGGTACCCACAATCGCACTGTCGTACTTGAAATGCAATGCTGCCCCCGGCGTCTGATACACCTGCGTATACATATATTCCGTTGTTCCTGCCGTGGCGTCATGATAATGATAGAATGGATCCACAATCACAACGAATGCCCCGATCAATAGCAGAAGCCCTATCAGTCCTGCGAAAAACTGCACCAGAAATCGTTTCATGCTCTCTCTCCGAAATAATGTTAAAACCTGAACTGCACTTACTCTCCGAACTACTATCTATAACTGAAATACTGTCCTTTTGACCCAAAGACAAAATATCGTTGTAATACTGTCAGAACTGGAAATACAGGAACTCGGACACACTGGAAAACGTCATCACGCACAGAACCATGAGCACGGCCAGCCAAAGCCCTTCGAACCGCCCCGTTTTCTCCCTGCCGCACACCCTGTGGGAACTGGGTGCCACAAATACCAGCAATAACATTCCAGTCATGACTATGATAGTCAATGCGAGCAGAATCACCTGCTGCCACACCGCTCCGACCCCGAAATGCGTCATCAGGTCGGTGATATTACTTCCGCAGAATGCATTGACCATGGGGAATCCCTCTGCGGTCAGCGCAAGGTTGCCGAAACCACCCCTTAGAAGTTTGGAGAACACATGCAGGGCAGTCATCAGATCTCCCGCCCGGAAAAATACCCATGCGAAATTCACAAACCCGAAGGTTACAAGGGTGGTAAGCCATATCGGAAGCTTATCAATGCGCCTGTGGAAAATTCTGTGAAACACAGACGCCACACCATGAAGACATCCCCAGATTACAAAAGTCCATCCGGCTCCGTGCCACAGACCGCTCAGGGCAAACACGACCATCACATTAATACAGGTCCTGACTTTTCCCTTCCGGCTGCCGCCTAACGGGAAGTAGAGATACTGGGTGAAAAACCGGGTCATGGTCATATGCCACCTGTCCCAAAACACCTGAATGTTCTTCGCCTTGTAGGGCTCATCAAAATTCTTCGGAAGATCGAACCCCAGCATTTTACCGAGCCCGATAGCCATATCACTGTATCCGCTGAAATCAAAATAAATCTGCAGCGTATAGGCCAGAATCAGCCAGACCGCCTCCGGGGTGTTCAGTGCCGACAGGTTATCATATCCGTAGGTCACCACCAATGACAAACGATCCGCCAACAGTACTTTTTTCGCAAGTCCGATCACAAAATACCGGATACCCACCGTGATATAGTCCAGGCGGATACGAAACCGCTTCTCCTCCGACAACTGCGGAATCAATTCGTTGTGCATGACGATGGGACCTGCCACCAGCTGCGGAAAAAACGACACAAACACACTGTAATCCAGCCAGGAATACCGCCCGGTTCTGCCTCGATAGGTGTCAATCACAAAGGAAATCTGCTGAAATGTGAAGAAACTGATGCCCAGAGGAAGGGCAACGTGCAATAGCGGCAACGAAGCCTTCGTTACCGCATTGATATTCTCTATGAAAAAATCATAATATTTGAAATAGACAATCGATGCCAGATTCAGGGTCACTGCCACAAGCATAACCCCCCTGCGAATCCCCTGTCCGCCCTCACTGACCGGCAATCTCATCAGAACCAGATACACCAGATAATTGATCACGATACTTCCGATCAGGATCAGAAGATACCGCGGGCTGAAATACCCATAGAAAAACAAAGACGCAGCCAACAGATATAACTTGGCCGGAACATGCAATTTAAGATATCTTAACCCATAATATCCCAGGAATACCAAAGGGAGAAAGGCAAAGACAAACACCGCTGAATTAAATAACATGGATCTACCTCATAAGACAGTCAAATCACCGCCGGAATCATGGTCTGCTCCGACTACCTTATAATGATAAATTTCCCATCCTCAAATGTCAACCATAAGACATCTCCCATGTCACAATATGCAGTCAAGGGTTCCATGCTCCGCAGCATTCCGGAGACGAACGGCAATATTATCCACTGCCTTGTTCAGATATTCCAGCAATGCTTCATCCACCTCGTAATATTCCCTGACAATTCCTTTCACAATCGTCTGCAGTCTGCCCTGCAACCCGTCCGGCGACTGCGTCACTATCCAGGTTTGCAGCCTTCGGAATTCTTCCGGCGCAAAATCCGGGACAGATATCGGCTGCCCTGTCACCACATGCCCGATAACACCGGCCAGCACAATTTCACACAGATTATCAATCATTCGTCCATACCGTTTATCATATCGGTAGAGAATCTGTCTCACTGTTTCCGGCGGAAATCCGTTCAGGAATCTCTGCTCCACCTGAATGCATACGATAAAGTTGTATATTTTATCAATTCCCGTATCCCCCGAAAGGTCCTCCAACACCGGATAATCCAATGTTAAGATCGTATCCTGCGGTTCATATTTGCAATCGTACCATTTGAAAAATTCCGGTAAGCCTCTCACAACCGTATCCTGCAGACACCGATTCCCGTAATCGGAGAAATGAGTCATCAACCCATTATACAGATGTAATGTCTCCTTGGTTTTCTTTTCCACACACGCAGCACCGACTGCATACATTTCTGCAGCAGACAATTCCCCCACCGGGACACAGGCGCACTGCCCTGCCCGCTCGCCTTCCCGAATACTGTACAACACAGCCTCCATGAGCTGCTGCGCCCTGTCATAGGGGATGGATGTACTTTCCCGGGAGGTATAATCCTCCGCAAGTTTTGTCACGATCGGAACGAGTTCTTCTATTGCATAGTTCATAGACTACCTCCCGCAAAGATCCGCTAATGTCTCTTCATACAATTCATCGTTCCAACGTTCCTGCCGGTCGAATGCAGAATATGCACCATACCCGTCGGTTTCCCGAAATCCCCGGTATCCTGCCCGCACCGCCTGTGCAAACTCTGCAAGACAGGTGCTCTCCAGATAATCCGGATCGCCAAAGCACAGTTTCTCATATTGCTCTTTCATCAGATGAATCAGTTCATCATCTGTCATCTCATCATTCATTTCGTTTTTGTACAGATAGAATATATCCTGCAACCGAATGATCGTATCCACATAATTGTTCTGGTCGATATAGGCAGAATCACAGAATTCATACATCAGTTTCGTCACACAGCCCGAACCAAATTCCACACGCCGCTGCTCCTGCAGTGTTCTTTTCCGATTCTCCAGAATCCGCTGTGCATCCTGCTCGGATACCGTAAGTCCAAACCGTTCGGTATACCGGTTCGTTTCCAGCACCTCCGGCAGTTGCGTTGTGTTTTGTAGCAAATCCAGCCAATTATTGTCCACGAAACATCCTCCCTCTCTTCGATAATGGGTCATTATAGCATCCGCCCGTTTCCGTGAACAGTCTTGCATTTTCGGTCATTTTGTGGTATAGTAACAACATAAGGAGGGAACTTTTACGTTCACCTCCTTTGTTTTTCGTCCGATATGTTGATGGTTTCAGCGATTCATTCCCCGTACAGTTCCTTTTGAATTTCCTTTGCCTCTTCCGAGAACGTAATGGTATGAAGATAATCTTTTACCTGAATTTCTATCACTTCAACCGGTTTGACCTCTGTTCTGGAAATCCATTCCCAATCGTCAACGAGTTCAAAGGATTCCGACGGTAACACATAAATATATCCTTTCCCCGCCGGATCAATGGAGCCATATCGTAAATAACTCCTGATCCCATCCGAATCAAAGGTAAGTCTTCCCTCCGGCGAATCCGGGTACCATCTGAATGGCAATGCGAATGGAATCACTTCTTCCATTGTTGCCGCGGCATAAATCGCCATTTGTGCCTCCGCGTCACATACTCCATGTGCCTGCCGGGGCTTAACGATGTCAAATCTGTATTGACTGCCATGATATACATACCTGGGTTTTTGCTTCCTATCAAACAATACCTGAATCCTCCTTACTAAACACAGACCGCTTCCCTCTACAGGCATACCCATTCAGAAAAAGGCATCCCTTTGACCACGAATCCGAACATTCAGAGTGCAGTGATCCAAAAGCAGACGGCTGTCACAAGGGAAATCGGTGTCATCACATATCTTTCCTTCTTACTCTTGGAAATACAATTCACAAGTGTATTCAGTGAGAGATACACTGCCATAACAATACAGATAATCCGTGTGACATGATATGCAAACCACAGCGGCATATACCCGCCCATCTGCAAAATGATAACCAGAAAAAACATCTGCATAATCAACTGCGCCAATAACAGCATTCTCATTTTAGGCGGGAATACCCGGTATTGCCCTCCCATCGTAAATTCTCCCAACGGAAGACCGCATAACAGAAGAAAACTCAATATCATTACAATTGCTATAAACACTGCACCAATCATCGCTACCATATCTCATATCCCTTCGTTTTTCTACAACTCCGGCGAAGCAATCTGTCTCATCTCTCTGCAAATTGCTCCAGCCATGGCATTTATAACAGCATCGTACTTTGTCTTCTTTTCAAATAAAGAAGTACAGCTTTCTTTTCGGCGAATTGGGAATTGTCGGAATCATACTTTACCGACAGCCGCCCACAAGTATCTGCGCCGCAAAAGATTTCGGCCAAGCCTGGATTATTTCCAGTGATTTAATCCGGGAACCACTGACTCCATATGCGCACGTACCTGTTCTGCCGGCCATTCCTCAGTCGCCATGTGTTCAACACAAA
>JAEDCX010000102.1 GCA_016293925.1 Lachnospiraceae bacterium
GGCGTGATCTCTGGAATATATGTATGTATAATTACGCGTCCGGTAATATTCTTTCCAGGCGCTCTCCACAATCAGATCCTGCTTTTTGCCAAGTATTCTCACCGTATATTTGGGTAGACTCGGGTGCAAATAAAGGGCATTCGTGGTCGTTGCCACATATGCTTTTGCCTTCATCGCCCGACACATAAAATCATGTTCATCACCCTTAATAAAAAAATCTTTATTCGGATATCCAATACAATCGAACAGTTCTTTACTGATAAGCGTTCCGTTAAAGGGATTCACCAGATTCGGAAGAGTACCCGACGGAACCCCTCGCCGCACTTGCGATACATCTGCATATGTCCCAAGGCCAAAGGAAAGCTTATCATCCTCATTCGTAACCAAAGAATTCAAGAAAATGAGCCTTTTTCTTTCATGAACCCTTTCTGCATGTTCCAGCATAATTTCAAATGTTTGATTGTTTCGGGGGCGACCGTCGTCATCCATTAAAACGATATAATCATAGCCTCTCTTGTGAGCCAATTTACTCCCGTAGTAAAAGCCGCCGGCCCCGCCCATATTCTTCGGTAGATAAACATAGTTTATTCGTTGATTCGGCAAGAGTCCTACTTTATTCAGATATTCCTCCGTACCGTCAGTACTGTGATTATCTATCACATAACAACAATCCGGCTGTATTGTTTGGTTCAACACAGCCTGAAGGTTTTTCGCAAGTTCTTCCTTTCGATTATATGTCACGGTTACTGTCGCGTACTTCATATCCATCCCTCCTCGAGAAACACTTACTCCGTCTTGCGTAAATAACTATTTCATGTTAAATTGCTATCATCTTCATGAAGTCAGCCAATTCGTCCACAGTCTCCCTTATTGCTTCCAGATAATCTTTTCCACGTTGTGCGGTATTCAGAATATCCTTCCGCACATCTTCCGTCTGATCGTTCAATCCTTCAGACAAATCCTGCAATCGCTGTTGTCCATAACAGAACACGTAATACATTTCAGGAGCCGTTTCTAATCGCTTCGTGATAACCGATGCAGAATCCAACAGTTTCCTGATCTGACCATACGAATTCTTCTGCAACAGAATCTGACAGATCTTCTCATAATCCCGGATCGCTCTTGTGGCATCCTGCTTATCTTTCTCCAATCGTTCAGGAAGCTGCTTCATGTACTCTGCAAGTTGCTTTTTCTGCTCATCATCATAAAGAGGCTGCGTTCTGTCCACAATCTCGTCTATATTGAAATCTTTCAAACACAGTTGCCCGATCACTTCCCGAAGGGAGATGTTCTGTGCTCCTCTGATCAGCGCCCCTCCCTCTGTTGCGTTGTAAAAGGATATTTCCGGATGTTGGGCAATCTCTTCTACAAACCAGTCCAAATATAGGATGAATTCCGAGCTGGAACGGACTTTGCCTCCATAGTACCCATCTACATATTTTTCTTCCTGATCCTCAATTCGGAATGCACGCTGACTACCAACGGTTCCGGCCGCATATGCCAAATTGTCTGTATAGGCAAGATCCTGTCCCACAAAGACGATATTCTTAAAGCCAAAAGCGGTCAAAACGGCGCATGCCGAATTGGCAACCGATCCGCCGGTCGAAAAGTTCGGGAGAAACACATGATTCCTGCGATTAAACTCAGCAATATACGGATTTTGATCATTCATAAAGAAAACCGCCCCCTTCTGGGGAGCCACAAGAGCACATTGACTCTCCAGGCAACATATCATCGCCACTTCAACGGCTCTTGGATCATCAATATGTTTTGTATTCTTATTCGAATCCACAGTAACGATGATGTCCGGAATCACATCATGTTTCATCAGCGCCGGTACCGCAGAATCAACCGCTACCAGGAAAGCTCTTCCCTTTGCTCTTTTCAGCTCTTCTATGTTCTTATTTAGGGATGGGCCTGAGGAAATAATGATTGCAGGAACGTCCAACGGCAATTCTTTTTGCAAAGAAATCATGGATTTGCTTCGCATAAGTGGTATTCTATTACACAACGAATTTTTCGCATCCTTCATGCCGTACCTTGCAAGAACATTTTGCGTTGCCCGAATCTTCATGATCGCCAGTTGTACCTGTTCATCAAAGTATTTTACCTGTTCCGATACGATTCTGTCATAATTGGGATATGCCTGGATAATGCAGTTTTTGATGTCATGATAGGTTAGAAACTCATATAATCTGTCCTCAAATGCTATATCCGAAACTCCTTCCACAACAATCTCTACTCGCCCATCCTGTAAAATTTCAGAATGATCATACACCTCCATACTTTTCTCGTATATGATTGCCGATGGTTCATACACAAGAATTCTTACTGATTCATCCACTTCCGCAAGAAGTTTTCTAATGTACATTCCATTCCCAAATCCACAAAACAGTATTTTATTCTGATACCCCATATCCGGCAGAGACTGATACCACAGATCCATCATGGCATCCTGATCATAAAGGGTATCCAGTTGAAAATTCTTGCCATTCTTGCAGACATACAAGATATCTCTCCCTTCCACTTCCGCAACTTCACAAGTATATTCTATTGTATCGGTTTCGGCATCCCTCATAGTTCAATCCCCTTTTCTTCCAGTATTGTGAGAATCTCCAACAGATTGGCTCTCGTCTCAAAAAAAAGAACATCTATCTGGTGAAATACATCTTCTTCGGATAATGCTTCTGTAATTCTTCCAATCTGCATAGCCCAGTATTCCCGATCCTGTGCATATTCCGCCATTCGCGGGTCATCATATACTGCAATGAATCTCGGGAAAACTTCCGAAATATATGCCACCATATCTTGCACCAACGTAGCTGCCGTTTGCCTCTTGTCCGCAAGCACAAACTGCATATACCGCCCCAGAAGATAAGATAGTGCGATACACTTTTCTCTCATAGTCATGTCCTCAATCGATTTCAGTTCTTCAGGATTGTTCTCCAAAACTTCCATAACGCCTCCAAAACGCTCATCAGAATGAAAAAGGGACTGACTCGAAAGTCAATCCCTCTGCCATGTTAGTAGTTTTGCTACTGCAACAATGATAATACACCCTGTGTAGACTGATTTGCCTGTGCCAACATAGACTGACCTGCCTGAGCCAGGATATTCTGCGTTGAATACTTCACCATTGCAGAAGCCATATCAGTATCACGGATTGCGCTCTCTGCTGCTGTTGTGTTCTCAACAATGTTATCCAGGTTCTTGATGGTGTGCTCCAGACGATTCTGGATTGCACCAAGGGAAGATCTCTGAGAAGATACCTGAGCAATCGCTTTGGTGATCAGAGAGATTGCTGCCTTTGCACCCGCCTGTGTTGCAAGGGTATCGGTGCTTGTCTTGTCCAGTGAAGGATCTTTCAGCTTGGAGATACCAAGACCTGTTGCATTCATTGCTTTAATGCTGATCTTGATTGTCTGCTCTGTCTTGTTAGCTGCACCAACCTGAAGGGTCTTTCCTGTGAAGGAACCATCCAACAGGTTCAATGTGTTGAACTGGGAAGACTGGGATACACGGTTGATCTCGGATACCAGAGCATTTACCTCTTTCTGGATTGCGATACGGTCAGCGGATGTGTTGGTTCCGTTTGCGGACTTCACTGCCAGTTCGTTCATACGCTGCAGCATGTCGTGTACTTCTGCAAGTGCACCTTCTGCTGTCTGTACGCATGAGATACCATCCTCTGCGTTTGCGGATGCCTGAGATAATCCTCTGATCTGGCTTCTCATCTTCTCGCTGATGGTAAGGCCTGCTGCATCGTCTGCTGCCCTGTTAATCTTATATCCGCTGGATAACTGCTCTGTTACCTTCGCCTGTGTACCGGTCGTGATGTTCAACTGTCTCTGCGTGTTCATTGCTGTGAGATTGTGCTGTACTACCATAATTCTATTCCTCCTTGAATGTGCGACGGCGTCCATGCCGCGTGGCTTAATGTTTTGTGGCTCCAAGCCAGTTCCTATTAAGTCCGGCCATAGCACCACCGGTTCAAGTAATTATCTTACTCACAACATATATCGGCATATCCCTGGGGAACTTTATAGGTAATCTGATATTTTTTTGATTTTCTGGAAATTTTTTCCCCGCAAAGAAATAGAGGATGTTCCTCCCGGAACATCCTCTGTATCAATACTGCATTGTTGTTGCTTAGTTTCGGTATTCACCTATGCTGCCATTAACGAAGCAGTGAGAGAACACCCTGTGTAGACTGATTTGCCTGTGCCAACATGGACTGACCTGCCTGAG
>JAEDCX010000035.1 GCA_016293925.1 Lachnospiraceae bacterium
CCGTAGAGACGGTGCGCCAGGGAGTTTTCTTTTAACTCGCAGGGGTAGGAACCGAGACGGAGCGTACCGCCGATATCGGTAACACCGTTCTGATCCGGCAGCAGATTGATGACGGGGTGGGCCGTGTCGGGAGCCATCTCAATGCTGTGGGCATCAGCATATTTCAGAACATTGCGGGCATACTCAACGATGGTCAGCTGCATGCCGAGACACAGCCCCAGGAAAGGAAGCCGGTTCTCTCTGGCGTACCGGATTGCGGTGATCATGCCTTCGATGCCCCGTGTGCCGAAGCCACCGGGAACGATAAGCCCGTCTACGTCTCCAAGGAGCAGGGACACATTGTCCGGTGTGACGGTTTCGGAGTCAATCCATTTGATATGAACGGTGGTATGACTGTAGATACCCCCATGCTTCAGCGCCTCCACCACACTGATGTAAGCGTCGTGGAGTTGGGTATATTTGCCGACGAGAGCCACGGTAACATCGTGAACCGGATGACGCAGCGCCTCCACCATCTGCTCCCACTCGTTCAGATCGGGAGCAACCCGGGGGAGATTCAGACATTGACAGGCGACTTCTGCAAGATGCTCCCGCTCCATGGCAAGGGGAGCTTCATACAGATATTCCACATCCAGGTTCTGGAGCACATGGTCGCTGGGCACGTTACAGAACAGAGCGATTTTGTCCTTGATCCCCTGATCCAGAGGGTGCTCACTTCTGCACACAATAATATCAGGCCAGATTCCCATGCCTTGCAATTCCTTGACGCTTGCCTGGGTCGGCTTTGTTTTCATCTCCTGTGATGCGCGTAAATATGGGATTAAAGTGACGTGTATTAAGATGGCATTTTCTCTGCCAACTTCATGTTGAAACTGTCGAATAGATTCCAGAAACGGCTGGCTCTCGATGTCGCCGACCGTACCTCCGACCTCAATGATGCAGATCCGCATGTCCGGGTCCGAAGGGTTTCGATAAAAACGGCTCTTGATCTCGTTGGTAATGTGAGGGATGACTTGTACGGTGCCTCCGCCGTAGTCACCATGTCTCTCTTTCTGTAATACCGACCAATATACTTTACCGGTTGTGACGTTGGAGTTCCGGTCAAGACTCTCGTCAATAAATCTCTCATAGTGTCCAAGATCCAGATCAGTCTCCGTACCGTCATCTGTCACGAACACTTCACCATGCTGTACCGGATTCATGGTACCGGGATCAATGTTGATGTAGGGATCGAATTTCTGCATCGTTACCCGGTAGCCTCTTGCCTTGAGAAGCCGTCCCAGGGAGGCTGCCGTGATTCCCTTGCCCAGTCCCGATACAACGCCGCCGGTTACAAAAACGTACTTCACTGGCATTGTGTACCTCTTTCTGCGCCCTGAATGCGCCTGTTATTCTTTTTTTATAAAAAAACATAATTAAAATAACTCAAATCTGCTGGCATTGCAATAGAAAAATTCAAAAAAATTATAAGTTTGTTCAAATTTGTTTGAATAAGAATAAAATATATCAATAAAATGTCCATGAGTTTTTGGGGGACGGAAAAGGAAGAAGTTTATATTTTTTTCATAGTACTTTCACAAACAATTCGGTTGCTTTTCAAATCCGCTTTTCTTATAATTGATTGTATAGTGCGAATAGATTCCCTAAGAGAATAAGACGGTTAAGGAGTGAAATGCCCGGAGAGGTATGCAACAATGTCACGGGGCAGAGAGATATATGGATAATAATTTGAATCAGTATGAGAATGGTTCCTCCGGTAATAACGGCGGATGGAATAACAATGGTCAGGGAAACAGCGGAAGCGGGAATAACAATAACGGCAATAACGGGAATAAACAGAAGCGTCCAAGTCTGCTGTTCTATCTGGTAGCGGTGTTGATTACGCTGGTGGTTGTCAGCTATTTTATGCGGGCCACAGGCGGGAGCGGTGCGAAGGAAATCAGTTATAACGAGTTCATAGATATTCTGGAATCCGGCACTGTCAAATCAATCCACATTGCGGATGACAAGATCAGCATCACGGCATGGCGGGATGCGGAGAAGAAGGATGAGAACAGCCCTACGGTAGGGTATATTACGGGTAAAGCGGAGTCTGATTCGGAGATTACGGCGAGAGTGCTGGAGGCGGACCCGGAGATTACCATTGACAGGGCGATTCCGGATACCAGAAGTTCCTGGTGGTTTAGCCTGATTTCGTTTGTCGGACCGATTCTGTTGTTCTGGCTGTTGATGAGCTTTCTGTTCCGCAAGATATCCAAGAGTGGCGGCGGGATTATGGGTGTTGGAAAGTCCAACGCCAAAGTATATGTACAGAAGGAAACCGGAATTACCTTCAAGGATGTGGCCGGAGAGGATGAAGCGAAGGAGTCGCTGGTGGAGGTGGTTGATTTCCTTCACAATCCGGAGCGCTATGTGAAGATCGGTGCCAGACTTCCGAAAGGTGCGCTTCTGGTGGGACCTCCCGGTACCGGTAAGACGTTGCTTGCGAAAGCGGTTGCGGGGGAGGCGCATGTTCCTTTCTTCTCGCTGGCAGGTTCCGACTTTATTGAATTGTATGTGGGCGTGGGCGCTTCCCGTGTGCGGGATCTGTTTAAGGAAGCGGAGAAAAATGCCCCCTGTATTATTTTTATTGATGAGATTGATGCCATCGGCCGCAGCCGTGATTCCAAATACGGAGGCGGGAACGAGGAACGTGAGCAGACCTTGAATCAGCTGCTCAGTGAGATGGATGGTTTCGATGGGAAGAAAGGAATCATTATCCTTGCAGCAACCAACAGACCGGAGATTCTGGATAAAGCACTGCTGCGTCCGGGACGTTTCGACAGACGGATTATTGTGGATAAGCCGGATCTCAAGGGACGTGTGGAGATTTTGAAGGTACATGCCAAGGATGTGCTGATGGATGATACCGTGGATCTGGAAGCGATCGGTCTTGCCACAAGCGGAGCCGTGGGTTCCGATCTTGCCAATATGATCAATGAGGCGGCGATCAATGCGGTAAAGGAAGGCCGTCAGTATGTTTCCCAGAAGGATCTGCTGAATGCGGTTGAGATCGTTCTGGTAGGGAAAGAGAAGAAGGACAGAATCTTAAGCAAGGAAGAGCGGCGCATTGTCTCCTATCACGAGGTGGGTCACGCGCTGATCAGTGCCCTGCAGAAGAATTCCGAGCCGGTACAGAAGATTACCATTGTGCCGAGAACCATGGGGGCTCTGGGCTATGTGATGCATGTCCCGGAAGAGGAGAAGTATCTGAATACAGAGGCAGAGCTGCGTGACATGCTGGTCAGCCTTCTGGGGGGACGTGCTGCGGAGGAGGTGGTATTTGATACCGTTACCACCGGTGCTTCCAATGATATTGAGAAGGCAACCAATATTGCCAGAAGTATGGTTACCCAGTACGGTATGAGTAAGAAGTTCGGTCTGATCGGTCTGGAGACGGTGGAGAGCCAGTATCTGGACGGCAGAACCGTACTGAATTGTGCGGATGTGACGGCGGCAGATGTGGATGCCGAAGTGATGAAGATCCTGAAGGAAAGCTACAAAGAGGCAAAACGCCTGTTAAAAGAGAACCGTGCCATCATGGATAAGATCGCGGAGTTCCTGATTGAGAAAGAAACGATCACAGGCAAAGAATTCATGGAGATCTTCCGTCGGGAAAAAGGGATTCCGGAACCGAAGGAAAAAGAGAACGGGGAAAAGGATGCCGGACGTTCCGAAGACAACGTGTCCCGGCAGCCGCAGAGCAGTCAGACATGGCAGCAGCCGGTGCAGTCACCGGAGAATGCCAACGGATGGCAGCAGCCGGTGGGTGGATTCTCCCGGCAGAATCAGGAGCAGAGACCGGTATATTCCTGGCAGGCACAGGATCAGCAACAGCAGAATCCGGATTGGAACAGTGCACCGGAGGAGCCTGTACGTCCGGAGAAACCTGCACAGCCGGAGGAACCTGCGCAGCCGGAAACGGATGCAGCATGGAATTCGGCATCGAATCCGGCAACAACAGAGGAACCTGCTTCGGCGAAATCGGATGCATCCCCGGAAGACATGACCGGGCAGAACGACTCCGATCGACAGGAGGACCGTTCAGACGACGATACTCCGCAATCCGGTGCGATAGGTTCCGGGAAAAAGGACGATATTCAGGATATTCTTCAGAACCGGGTGTTCCGAAGAGATCATTAAGGTTACGCGTAGAGGGAAAATGGAATGGGAACAGAACGGTTCCAAACTCCGACCGGTCAGATGTTTTGTCTGATCTGCCGGAGTTTGCGGAGTCTGTTCCTTTTCTTTTGGGGCAGGAAAGTATATAATGAATTGGAATTCATCAGCGAGGAGTGAATATGCAATTTAATTTTGAGGAAGAATTAAGAAAGCTACCCCATAAGCCGGGGATATATATCATGCATGATGCCAATGACAGTATCATATACGTCGGTAAGGCCATAGACCTGTACAACCGGGTCCATTCTTATTTCCGAGAGAGTACGAAGAAATCGCCCAAGATTCAGAAAATGGTCACGCTGATTGCCAGATTCGAGTATATGATCACGGATTCGGAACTGGAAGCGCTTGTGCTGGAGAACAATCTGATCAAGGAGCATGAACCGAAGTACAATACCATGCTGAAGGATGACAAAACCTATCCGTATATCAAGGTTACTCTGAACGAGGCGTATCCCAGAATTCTTCTGTCCAGAAGCATGAAAAAAGACAAAGCCAAATATTTCGGGCCGTTCACCAATGCGGGCGCGGTGAAGAATACCATAGAACTATTGAATCGTTTGTATTCCCTGAGAACCTGTAATAGAGTGCTTCCCAGAGAGATAGGCAAGGATCGTCCCTGTCTGAATTACCATATTCATCAGTGTGATGCGCCCTGTCAGGGGTATATCTGCAGAGAGCACTATATGGAAAAGGTGAACGCTGCCCTGGAATTCCTGAGCGGGAATTACGCTCCTGTCATGAAAAGTCTGCAGGAGAAGATGGAGGAAGCCAGTGAGAATCTGGAATTCGAAGAGGCGATCAAATACAGGGAATTGCTGTCCAGTGTGCGGGCCATTGCCCAGAAGCAGAAGATCACGGACTATGAGGGAGAGGATAAGGATGTGATCGCCATGGCGAGAGAGGGCGAGGATGTGGTGGTTCAGGTCTTTTTCGTCCGGGGCGGACGCCTGATCGGGCGGGAGCATTTTCACATGAAAAACACCCAGGATGAGATCAATTCCCGAATTCTTGACAGCTTCGTCAAGCAATTCTATGCAGGAACACCCTATCTGCCCAAGGAGATTATGCTGCAGGAACCCATTGAGGATGAGAAACTGGTGGAAGAGTGGCTCAGCGGGAAACGCGGATCCAGAGTATATCTTAAGAATCCCAAGATTGGTATGAAGGAGAAGCTGGTAGATCTGGCGGCACGAAATGCGGAACTGGTGCTGAAGCAGGATCTGGACAGGATACGTCGTGAGGAGAGCAGAACCAGAGGTGCCGTGGAGGAGATCGGGAAGCTGCTGGGGCTGTCCGGACTGCATCGTATGGAAGCTTTTGATATCTCCAACATCAGTGGATTTCAGACGGTCGGGTCCATGGTGGTCTTTGAAGATGGCAAGCCGAAACGGTCTGATTACCGGAAGTTCAGGATTAAGACGGTGACGGGGCCGGATGATTATGCCTGTATGCATGAGGTTCTGACCAGACGAATCCTGCATGGCATGGAGGATTCCGGAGAAGAGAAGGGGCAGTTCGACAGCTTCCGTAGATTGCCTGATCTGTTCCTGATGGACGGCGGGCGCGGTCAGGTCAATGTTGCACTGCAGGTGCTGCAGGAACTGAATGTTTCGATTCCGGTGTGCGGTATGGTCAAGGATGACAATCACAGAACCAGAGGCGTGTATTACAATCACGAGGAGATTCCCATCGACAGGAATTCGGAAGGGTTCAAACTGATTACCCGTGTGCAGGATGAAGCCCACCGGTTTGCGATCGAATATCACAGATCCCTGCGGAGCAAGGCCCAGACCCATTCGATTCTGGATGATATTCCGGGGGTAGGTCCTGCCCGGAAAAGAGCACTGATGAAGCATTTTGCATCCATTGAGGACCTGCGGCGTGCCACACCGGAGGAAATCGCCGGTATTCCCGGAATTCCGGCGGCGACCGCAGAGGAGATTTATACTTTTTTCCGTACAAAGTAAATTGTCAATGAAGTAAGCATGTGGTAACATAAGAGAAGAAAATCACGTCAAAGAGGAGAGGTACCATGCCAAGTGTTAAATTAGCAAAAGTAATTGAAAAACAGCATCTTGAGAATCTCACTCCGGATATCGATATCACGAAGATCAAGATTACGCAGCCGGATATCAACCGTCCCGCACTTCAGCTGGCCGGATATTTCGAGCATTTCGAGGCGTCCCGTCTGCAGATTATAGGTTTCGTTGAGTATACTTATATGCAGGGATTGTCCGATAAGCGTAAGAAGGAGATTTATGAAGGTTTGTTGAAGTCTCCCATTCCGGCCATTGTTTTCTGCCGTGAATTAACGCCGGATCCTCTTTTCGTAGAGATAGCCAGGAAGAACGGGATTCCGCTCCTGATGACCAAGAAATCCACTTCTGCTTTCATGGCGGAGCTGATCAGATGGCTGAATGTGGAACTGGCACCCTGTATCTCCGTACACGGTGTACTGGTGGATGTATACGGGGAAGGTGTTCTGATCACGGGGGAGAGCGGTATCGGTAAGAGCGAGGCTGCGCTGGAACTGATCAAGCGTGGACATCGTCTGGTAACCGATGATGTGGTTGAGATCCGCAAGGTAAGTGATGATACACTTGTTGGAACCGCACCGGATATTACCAAGCACTTTATCGAACTTCGAGGGATCGGGATCGTCGATGTGAAGACACTGTTTGGTGTATCCAGTGTAAAGGAAACCCAGTCGATTGATCTTGTCATTAAGTTAGAAGACTGGAACAAGGATAAAGAATATGACCGTCTCGGCCTGGAAGAGGAATATACGGAATATCTTGGGAATAAGATCGTATGTCACAGTATTCCGATCAGACCGGGTCGTAATCTTGCGATTATCTGCGAGTCCGCAGCCGTGAACCACCGTCAGAAGAAGATGGGTTACAATGCAGCGCAGGAATTATATCAGAGGGTACAGAATTCTCTTGCACGCAGAAGGGAAGAGGAAGAAGATGAGTAAATATTGTTTTGGCGTCGATCTCGGAGGTACAACCGTGAAGATGGGGCTGTTTACCACGGACGGCACCGTTGTGGATAAATGGGAGATTCCCACGAGAAAAAAGAACAACGGCGAGCAGATTCTGCCGGACATCGCCGCTTCCGTCAGTGCGAAGATTGCGGAAACAAAGATTGACAGAACGGATATTGCAGGCGTTGGAATCGGGGTTCCCGGTCCTGTGGATCAGGCAGGCGTGATCTATAAGGCGGCCAACCTGGGCTGGGGCGTATTCAATGTGGCAGAGACATTGTCTTCCCTGTGCGGCGGACTTACGGTAAAAGCGGGCAATGATGCCAATGTGGCAGCACTGGGAGAAATGTGGAAAGGCGGCGGACAGGGTCATAGGGATCTTGTGGCGGTAACGCTGGGAACCGGAGTCGGTGGCGGCATCATCATCAATGGTGAGATCCTCACCGGAGCAACCGGTGCAGGGGGAGAGATCGGACACATCCATGTGGAGGATCAGGAAACAGATACCTGCGGTTGTGGAAACAGAGGCTGTCTGGAGCAGTATGCCTCCGCAACCGGAATTGTGCGTCTGGCCGGAAGAAGGCTGGCGCAGGATACGAAAGACAGTGTGCTACGATCGGGAGAGATTACCGCCAAAACGGTATTCGATGCGGTAAAGGCCGGGGACGAACTTGCAATGGAGATTGCGGAACAATTCGGGGAGTATCTGGGGAAGGCACTGGCAAGCATTGCCTGTGTTGTGAACCCGGAGATTATCGTGATCGGCGGCGGTGTATCCAAAGCGGGGCCGGTTCTGCTGGAGTATGTACGGAAATACTATGTGCCATATGCATTCCACGGAAGCCGGAATGCAGAGTTTGCGCTGGCAACACTGGGCAATGATGCGGGAATCTATGGCGCCGCAAAACTTGTGATGGAAGATTAGGGGTTTATATTGAGCAATCGATTGGAAACAATAACGCAATATGTGGATCGGGAAGATATTCTGACGGATGAACCGATGTGGAAGCATACGACGTTTCGAACAGGTGGGAATGCGGACCTGTTCGTCCGGGTAACCAATGAGGAGCAGCTTGGCAGACTGCTCTGTTTCCTTCGAGGGACAGGAGAGGAATTCTTCGTTCTCGGAAACGGTAGTAATCTTCTGGTGGGAGATAAGGGCTATTCCGGGGTGATCCTGCAGTTAGGAAGTGGATTTGACCGGATTACGGTGGATGGTAATTATGTGACTGCCGGAGCCGGCTCCAGAATGTCGGCGGTGGCGCGCAAGGCGGCGGAATGCGGGCTGACCGGACTGGAATTTGCTGCCGGTATTCCGGGAACCATAGGCGGCGGCGTTATGATGAATGCAGGAGCCTATAACGGTGAGATGAAGGATGTTGTGGCATTGGTGACGGTTCTCGGCAGGAACGGAGAGAAGCGGATTCTGGACAGAACTGCCATGGAATTCGGATATCGTTCCAGCGTACTGCGCAGGTCGGGGGAGACTGTGACGGAAGTGATTCTGGAGTTGACGCCGGGAGACCGGGATGAAATATATGCCAGGATGGAGGATTTTGCGGAGCGCAGAAGATCCAGACAACCATTGGAATATCCCAGCGCAGGCAGTACCTTCAAACGACCGGAGGGATATTTTGCAGGCAAACTGATTGAGGATGCGGGGCTTCGGGGTTATCGGATCGGTGGTGCCTGTGTATCTGAGAAGCACTGCGGATTTATCGTGAATGATCAGGGAGCGACCAGTGCGCAGATCCGTGCACTGATCGAGCATGTACAGGATGTAGTTTGGAAGCATTCGGGAGTCATGCTGGAACCGGAAGTGCTCTTCGTGGGAGAATTCTAGAAGAACGGCGGATAGAGAGAAATGTGGCTGTGGCAGCAGCCAAGAGGGTGCGTATGAGATTTGTGATTGTAACCGGCATGAGCGGCGGTGGTAAGAGAACGGCATTAAAGTTATTGGAGGATATGGGTTTCTATTGCGTGGACAATCTGCCGATTCCTCTTCTGGACAAATTCTGCGAACTGATTACCATGCCGGAGAGTGATCTTCAGAATGTGGCACTGGGGGTGGATGTGCGTACCGGGCAGAACTTTGAGGAGATGTGCACCATCCTGGACAAATACAGACAGGTGGGATATATCATGAACATGTTGTTCATGGAGGCGAGCGACCGGGTTATCCTGAAACGGTACAAGGAGAGCCGCAGGCTTCACCCGCTGGCCCAGGGGGGACGTCTGGAGGAAGGAATCAGAAAAGAACGGCAGATTCTGTCAACACTGCGCAGCCGTGCGGATTATGTCATTGATACCTCCAATCTGCTGACTCGGGAACTGAAGGAAGAGCTTGAGAAAATATTTATTCACAATGTGGAATATGACAATCTTATGGTCAATATTATTTCCTTCGGCTTCAAGAACGGGATTCCTGCGGATGCGGATCTGATTTTCGACGTCCGGTTCCTGCCGAATCCGTTCTATGTGGATGAATTGAAAACCAAAACCGGCAATGATCCCGAGGTGCAGGAGTATGTGATGGGCTTCCCGGAATCCAGACAATTTCTGGACAAATTGACGGATATGATCCGGTTCCTCATCCCGTGTTATGTGAAAGAAGGCAAGTATCAATTGCTGGTTGCCATCGGATGTACCGGCGGCAAGCACAGAAGTGTTACACTGGCCAATGCGTTGTATAACAGTCTGAAGGATCAGGGGAATTACGGATTGAATATTATGCATCGTGATATTCATCTGGCATAATCCCTTTCGTGGCTACGTAGTATTTGAACAGGAGAGATTTGCATGTCTTTTTCGGGTGAAGTGAAAGAAGAACTGTCCCATATGACCGGTCATGGGAGACACTGCCAGATTGCGGAACTGGCAGCACTGATCCTCTTTTCCGGTCAGCTTATTCAGCGCAGTCCCGGGCAATGGACCCTTGTGGTAAAGACTGAGAATCGGGATGTTCTCAGAAAATACTTTACATTATTGAAAAAAACATATAATATAAATACTGATGTTTTGGAGCAGGTATCCGGAATTGAAACGCACAAGAGCCAGTATACGGCGGAATTATCAGATCCGTCGACGATTGTGGAGATTTTACAAGGGATAAAGTGGATGGATACCGGTGGCATGATTGTAGGGCGTCAGGATGTGGTAAGTGATATCCTGATCCAGAATGCAGAGACCAAGAGAGCTTTTATCAGAGGTGCTTATCTGGCAGCAGGTTCCATGAGCGATCCCATGAAAGGGTATCATCTGGAATTTGTATGCATTACCGGACGTCAGGCAGATCAGCTGAATCGGGTGCTGCATGATTTTGATATTGATTCCAAGATAGTACTGCGCAAGAAATATCATGTTGTATACGTCAAAGAAGGATCCGGAATTGTCGATCTGCTGAATATCATGGAAGCGCATGTTTCCCTGATGAATCTGGAGAATCTGAGAATCGAGAAAGAAATCCGGAATACTGTGAACCGGCGTGTGAATTGTGAAACTGCCAATATTACGAAGACGGTGAATGCAGCCACGAAACAGGTGGAAGACATTCTTCTGATTCGTGACCGGTACGGATTCGGCCGTCTGCCGGAGAATCTCAGTAAGGCCGCACAGGTCAGACTGGATTATCCGGACACTGCACTGAAGGAATTGGGCGAGATGTTGGATCCACCGGTGGGGAAATCCGGGATGAATCATCGCCTGCGGAAATTAGGCGAGATTGCCGATCAGATCAGGACCGGCAACTTGAAGGAGGAGTAAGCATTATGTTAAAGCAGTCTACAACGATCCAGCTCAAGAACGGACTGGAAGCGAGACCTGTTGCGATGCTGGTTCAGTTAGCGAGCCAGTTTGACAGCAAAGTATACCTTGAAACAGAGGGAAAGCGTGTGAATGCGAAGAGCATCATGGGTATGATGAGCCTTGGACTGAATATGGGAGCTGCCGTAGAGGTTGAAGCTGACGGAACAGATGAGGAGGCTGCTGTTCAGAGAATTGCGGATTATCTGAATGGAAAAGAAGCGTAGAGATCGTAGGGCACAGGCGTGAGCATGTGCCTTTTATAGTATGAGGAGGAAGAAGTGGCGCGTAAATTACTATTCATTCTGAATCCCTTATCAGGGAAAGCGCAGATCAAGAACCATCTGATTGAGATACTGGATTTATTTACGAAGAACGGATATGAAGTAACGGTGCATCCCACGCAATGCGGAGGCGACGCCAGGGACGTGGTGGCTGCCAGAGGAAACGAATATGATCTTGTGGTGTGCTCCGGTGGTGACGGTACATTGGATGAAGTAGTGACCGGCGTGATGCAGGCGGGGATTACGGCTCCGATCGGGTACATTCCGGCGGGCAGTACCAATGATTTTGCGGTCAGCTTACATATTCCCAAGACGATGAAGGGTGCCGCACAGGCCATCATGGATGGAAGAGTTTATCCCTGCGATATCGGCAGATTCAATGGCAGACCGTTTGTCTATATTGCAGCATTTGGTCTTTTTACGGAGGTATCCTACGAAACGCCTCAGGGAATCAAAAATGTGCTGGGTCATACGGCGTATCTGCTGGAAGGCGTTAAACGTCTTACCAATATCAAGGCATATTCCATGCATGTGGTGGGTGATTCGATCGATATTGAAGATGAGTTTATGTACGGAATGATTACGAATTCCACGTCGGTAGGCGGATTTAAGAATATTACCGGCAAGCATGTGAAACTGAATGATGGTCTGTTTGAGGTTACGCTGATCAAACAGCCGAAGAATCCGGTGGGCTTCCAGAAAATTATCTCCGCATTGTTGGAATCGTCCGAGAAAACGGAGGATATGATCTGTTTCAAAACCTCCCACCTGGAGATTACAAGCAGAGAGAGCATTGCATGGACAACGGATGGTGAGTTCGGCGGCAGACACAGCAGAGTGGAGATCTGTAATGAGAAGCGGGCGTTGAAGATCTATGTGCCGGCGAAAAAGGAATCTTGACGGGAACCGGCGTAATTCGGAGAATGAACCCCATAAAAGGGAGGATGCCAAGCAACGAAGGATTGCTTGGCATTTTTTATGAAAAAGTTTTATGAATAAATTAGGAAAATGTCTTGTATTGATCTTATGGGTTCAGTATACATAACAAAAATGGATAAAAAATGTTATGTAAATTAACAATCAAAAAACGAAACATGAACAAAATGTGAACAGAACCTTTTTAGGGGTGTATTCATAAAACTTTCGGATTTAATATTCCTCCAATTTCTCCGGTTCGGGATACTCGACACCAAAGGTTTCCACAGTGACTGTTTTCATACGCTGCGGCTCAAGCGGTCTGTCGGAATAATCGGTTGCGGTTTCTGCGATCCGATTTACGACATCCATTCCTTCGATGACTTTGCCGAAGGCTGCATATGCGCCGTCCAGATGAGGAGAAGTCTTGTGCATGATGAAGAACTGGCTTCCTGCCGAATCCGGGAACATGCTTCTCGCCATGGACAGGACACCGTCGGTGTGCTTCAGATCATTGGGAAAGCCGTTCTGAGAGAACTCACCCTTGATGCTGTATCCGGGGCCGCCCGTTCCGGTTCCTTTCGGACAACCTCCCTGGATCATGAAGCCTTTGATTACCCTGTGGAAAATCAATCCGTCGTAGTACTTTTTGTTGATCAGACTGATGAAGTTGTGAACGGAGACGGGAGCGATCTCGGGATAGAGTTCTGCCTGAATGACATCACCGTTCTCCATGGTAATTGTAACAATAGGGTTTTGTGCCATAGTGTACCTCCAGAATTTATGATATACTATACTATCATGGAATCCATGGAAACGCAAATACAGGGAAAACCCCGGGGAGCGGATTATGCTTTTTCAACTGGAGAGAAGCCACAATCTGAAGCACATCGTGTATCTTTTTTCTGATGAACTGTGTGAGATTGTGGGTAGGAACTATCCAAATTACAGGAATATAGCGCAAAAAGAATATCTGAAGGATTCGGATGTGCATGACACGCTGGTCATGACGGATCATCCGGCACTGGGAGAGGACCTGTGGAACAGAGGATTTGCGGTGGTCGGGGTCGAGCATTCCGGAATCCGGTTTCCGCAGCTTCCCTATGTGTGTTATGATGTGACAGAATTGGAGGAAGCGTATCTGGAACAGATTTTCTGTCACATGCGCCTGATCCCGATACCGCTTTTCTCCACAGAGAGACTGTTGATCCGGGAGATCTGCCCGATGGATGTGGAATCCCTGTATGAATTGTATCGGGACAGAGAATCTGTGAGATTCCTGGATCCGCTGTATGAGGATCCGGAGGAGGAGCGGGAATATATCAGGAATTATATCCGGAACGTGTACGCCATATATGGGTACGGCATGTGGGTTATGGAAGAGAAGCAGACAGGAACGGTCGTCGGGCGGATTGGTCTGGAGCAGAAGGAATTGCCTGCCGTCATGCGGCGGTTCTGTGTGGCAAACGGTTTCTTCTCGGATAAAACTCTGGAACTGGGATATATGCTGGGAGAGCGATACCGCCACCGGGGATATGCAGAAGAGGCTGCCCGGGGAGTGATCCGGTATGCCGGGGAGCGGTTGGAGGGACCGTTACTCTATGCGGTCACAAGGGCTGTCAATCAGCCTTCCTGCAGGCTGTGTGAACGGCTGGGCGGCCGGGACATCGGCATGGCAGATGAGAATTACCGGGTTTATGTGATTTCTGAATAGGTTGCAGGGTTGTTTCGCACAATAAAGTGTGCAATAATATACGGGAATATGATGGGAAGATGAAGGAGATACTCTGAAGTGAAAAAACTGCTGGTTTATCTGAAGGACTACAGAAAGGAAAGTATTCTTGCACCGCTGTTCAAACTGCTGGAGGCTTCCTTTGAATTGTTTGTACCTCTGGTTATGGCACAGATCATTGATGTGGGCATTGACAACGAGGACAAGAACTACATTATTCAAATGGGGCTTGTCCTGTTTGCGTTGGGTATCATCGGTCTTGCCTGTTCCCTGACGGCGCAGTATTTTGCGGCAAGAGCTGCCGTGGGATTTACCGCCAAAGTAAAAAATAAGCTGTTCTCTCACATTATGGACTTTTCCTATTCCCAGATGGATGCATTGGGAAGCTCTTCTCTTGTGACGAGACTGACCAGCGATATGAATCAGGTGCAATCCGGCGTGAATCTGGTATTGCGTCTTTTTTTGCGTTCCCCCTTTATTGTTCTGGGCGCCATGATCATGGCATTTACGGTGGATGTGAAAGCGGCTTTGATATTCGTTGTGGCGATCCCGTTGTTGTCGATTGTTGTTTTCGGGATCATGCTGATCGGTATTCCGATCTACCGCAGAGTGCAGGATCATCTGGACAAGCTGACCCGGAATACCCGTGAGAGTCTGGCGGGGGCAAGGGTGATCCGTGCCTTCCGGCTGGAGGATGAGTGGGTCGGGGAATTCATGGAGAATAACAAGGCGCTGCGCCGCATCCAGCTGGTGGCGGGAAGAGTTTCTTCCGTGATGAATCCCGTAACTTATGTAATCATCAACGGCGCACTGATTGCGCTGATCTATGTGGGCGCGGTCCGGGTGAACGGCGGATTCCTGAAAACGGGACAGGTCGTGGCACTGGTCAATTATATGTCGCAGATTCTCGTGGAACTGATTAAACTGGCCAATCTGATTATTACCACGACAAAGGCAGTTGCCTGCGGTAACCGGATTCAGACGGTTCTGGAGATAGAAGCCGAGGGTCATACGGTAGATTCTGTGAAGCGGGACGGCGGAGTGGAATATCCGGGAGAATATGTGGCGTTCCATCATGTGAATTTTGCATATGAAGGATCCGGTGAAAATGCGCTGGAGGATATCGATTTCACAGTTCACAAAGGGCAGACGGTAGGTATCATCGGCGGTACGGGATCCGGTAAATCCACATTGATCCACCTGCTGTCGGGGTTCTACGAGCCAACCTCCGGTGAGGTGGTGCTGGACGGTAAGAACTTGACCGCATATGAGTCGGGAGAGATTCTTGAGCGGATCAGGCTGGTGCCCCAGAAGGCGGTTCTGTTCTCGGGAACCATCGCGGACAACCTGCGTTGGGGCAAAGAGGACGCAACGGAGGAAGAGATGTGGGCGGCGCTGGAAACGGCGCAGGCGGCAGAGTTTGTGAAGCAGAAGGAAGGGCTTCTGGAGGCAGAGGTGAAGCAGGCCGGCAAGAATTTCTCCGGCGGACAGAGACAGCGACTTACCATTGCGAGAGCCCTGGTCGGGGAGCCCGACATTCTGGTACTGGATGACAGCACCTCCGCCCTGGATTACAGGACGGATGCTTCCCTGCGAGCAGCCATCCGGGAATTACCCTGTCATCCCACGGTGTTCCTCATCTCTCAAAGAACCAATTCCATTCAGTATGCGGATCTGATTCTGGTGCTGGATGACGGGAAACTGGTGGGGGTTGGAACCCATGAGGAGTTGTTGCGGGAGTGTGAAGTGTATCAGGAGATTCACGAATCCCAGTATAAGAAATAGTCTGAACCGAGGAATGGGAGGCATGATTACATGAAACAGGTACTTCGCTATCTCCGAAAATATACAATTCTATTGATGTTGTCCGTTGTGTGTGCCATTGTCACCACAATCGCTTCTCTCTATATTCCGATTTTCACGGGGGATGCCATTGACTGTATCATTGGGGAAGGAAATGTGGATTTTCCCGCAATTGCCGGGATATTGACGAAAATTGGGATTGCCATTGCCATTGCGGCAGTGTCGCAGTGGTGTATGGGACTTCTGAACAATACGGTGACCTGTCGTGTGGTACACGACATGAGAAGAGACGCATTTGCCAAATTGGAGAGATTGCCGTTAAAATATATCGACGGCAGAAGCTCCGGCGAGATTGTCAGCCGTATGATTGCGGATGTGGATCAGTTCTCTGAGGGTCTTCTCATGGGAATGACCCAATTTTTCACAGGTATCATGACGATTCTCATGACGCTTATATTTATGTTCCGGTTAAGCACCGGTATCACCGGCATGGTTGTGCTCCTGACGCCGATCTCTCTTGTGGTGGCGGCGGTGATTGCCAGGAAAAGTCATCATCTTTTTGCCGCACAGTCCAAACTGCGGGGGGTACAGACCGGGTTCATTGATGAGATGATCGGCAATCAGAAGGTGGTTATGGCATTCCATCGGCAGGAGAATGCGATTCAGACATTCGAGAAACAGAATGAGGAATACCGCAGAATCTCACTGAAAGCGATCTTTGCATCCTCCACCACCAATCCGGCTACCCGTTTTGTGAATGGTCTGATTTATGCTGCGGTAGGGATGTTCGGCGGATTTCTGGCGATTCGCCGGGTGATTACGGTGGGTGAATTGTCCTGCTTTTTGAGTTATGCCAGCCAGTATACCAAGCCCTTCAATGAGATTTCCGGCGTTGTAACCGAGATGCAGAATGCTTTGGTCTGTGCGAAAAGAGTATTTGAAATCATCTATGCGGAACCGGAGAAACCGGATGAACCGGACGCGGTCTGCCTGCGGGATGTGAACGGGAATGTGGAGTTTCAGGATGTCAGTTTCTCGTATATACCGGAGCAGAAGCTGATCGAGCATCTGAATCTGTCCGTGAAGCCGGGACAGAAGATCGCCATTGTGGGTCCCACCGGATGCGGCAAGACTACACTGATCAATCTGCTGATGCGCTTCTATGATACCACGGAGGGAAGAATACTGATTGATGGACACGATACGAAGAAGTGTACCAGAGAATCCCTGCGCACCACGTTCGGTATGGTACTGCAGGAAACCTGGATCCGAAGCGGTACCATCCGGGAAAATATTATGATGGGGAATCCGGATGCAACGGAAGAAGAGATGATTGAGGCGGCGAAGGCTTCCTATGCACACAATTTCATCCGACGGCTCCCCCGGGGATATGATACCGTCATGAGCGAAGACGGCGGCAATCTGAGTCAGGGGCAGAAACAGCTTCTGTGTATTGCCCGGGTAATGCTGTGTCATCCGGATATGCTGATTCTGGATGAGGCGACGAGCTCCATAGATACCAGAACCGAGATCAAAATCCAGAAGGCGTTTGCCGCCCTGATGAAGGGAAGAACCAGCTTTATCGTTGCACATCGTCTGACCACCATTCAGGATGCAGATGTGATTCTGGTAATGAAGGATGGAAATGTAATTGAGCAGGGCACACATGATGACTTGTTACGGGCAGGCGGTTTCTATGCGTCGCTCTATGCAAGCAATATGTAGTGTCCCGGGAGAGGATGGACGAAGAATGAAGAAGAACCCAAGATTCTATTTTGCTCTGTTTATGGGAAAATTGGCATACCGTGTACAGCGAATGCTCCGGATGAATGCTACTTTTTTCCCGGGAAAGCTGGCAATCCGTTTGTGCCCTGATTTCATCGGCAGAATCGGAAAGCCGGAGAAGATCGTGGCTGTGACGGGAACCAATGGGAAAACCACCTGTTGCAATATGTTGATCGATATCCTGACAGAGAATGGGTATGATCTGATGAACAACCGGGCGGGATCCAATACCGACGCCGGGATTGCCACCGCGCTTCTGCGTTATGCATCCATCGGCGGAAAGGCCAGAAAGCCGTTGGGAATCCTGGAGATCGATGAGAGAAGTTCCAAACGGATCTATCCGTATATATGCCCTACGTATGTGGTTTGTACCAATCTGTTCCGGGATTCCATCCAGCGGAATGCCCATCCGGAATATATTGCGGACATTATAACGAGTGCGGTTCCAAAGACAACGAAGATGATTCTGAATGCCGACGATCCCATCAGCAGCAGACTGGCGCCGGACAATGACAGAGTGTATTTTGCCATCCGGCAGCTGCCTACGGACAAGCAGGAATGTACCAATATTATCAATGACTGCCGGATCTGTCCCAGATGTAGCACGAAGCTCTTATTCCGCTACAACCGGTACCATCATATCGGTAATGTATACTGTCCAAACTGCGATTATGCATCTCCGACACCGGATTATCCGGCGGATGTGGATATGGAAGCCGGTCGCGTGAAGATGGAACTCCATGGCAGGTGTGAAGAATTTACGCTTGTGAGCAACAGTATTTTCAATATATACAATCAGGTGACGGCAACGGCGGTTCTGACAGAACTGGGACTGACGCCCGATATGATCCGCCGCGGATTCGGGAAACTGTCGATTGTGGAGACCCGGTATTCTCATGCAGAAGTGGGTGGTCTCAGCGTCATTACCCATATGGCCAAGGGACATAATCCGATTGCCTGTTCCTGTGTATTTGACTACGCGGTGCATGAGCCGGGGGTGAAAGAGATCATTCTCATGCCGGACGATGACAGGAATCATCTGACCACCAGTGAGAACATCACCTGGGCCTATGATGCGGATTTTGAGAAACTGGCAGACGAGAGCATTGCAAGAGTTGTGGTTGGCGGTATTCGGGCCGAGGATTACAGACTGCGTCTGCTGATCGCAGGGGTGGAACCGGATAGAATCTTCACGACACCGGATGAGCGGGATACTCCGAAACTGTTGAAACTGGATGGTACGGATAAGGTTTTTATTCTGCACCAGCTGTATAAGACCGAGGCGGCGCGGATTGCCAAAGAAGATATTCTGAAGGAGGTAGCGGCCAATGAAGAAAGTCATTGAGGTTCTGTATCCTGAGGTTGCAAACCTCTACGGGGATCCTTACAATGTGAAATATCTGGCGCAGTGTCTGGAGGCGAGCGGATGGGAGGCAGAGATTATTGAGGATGCATTGAACAAGACTCCTTATTTTGCCGATCATACGCCTGACTTTATCTATATGGGACCGATGACGGAGCATTCCCAGGAATTGGTGATTGGAGCATTGAGGCCCTATGCGGAACGGATCCGTGAACTGATCGACGGTAATGTTCTTTTCCTGATTACCGGAAATGCACCGGAGATTTTCGGAGAAGCGATTGAATGTGAGGAAGGGGAGCCTCTGGAAGCACTGGGACTCTATCCGCTCCGAGCCAAGAGAAAAATGTTTGCTCGTTACAACTCTCTGATTCTGGGAGAGTTTGAGAATATGGAGATTGTGGGATTCAAGTCGCAGTTCTCCCACAGCTACGGAGACAATGCGGCTGTGGGCTTTATGAAAGTGATCCGCGGAGACGGATGCTGCCCCGGTAACCCTATGGAGGGAATCCGGGATCATCATTTCTTCGCCACATATACGCTGGGTCCCCTTCTGCCCTTGAACCCGGATTTCTGCCTGTATCTGCTGGGGCTGATGGGGGTCGAGAACCCTGTACTCCGGTTCGAGGCGGAAGCAAGAGCAGCGTATGAGATCAGACGGAAAGAATTCGAGGATGAACATACAACATTGAATTAACGTGAACTTCACGTGAATGTGCCGAAGAGAAGGCGCCGGGAAGAAGATGCACTGCATGGAAGGTGAATCATGGGTGAGAGAATTCTGAATGTTCTGGAGAAGGGCGGAAACGTCATATTGGTGAGTGTTCTGTGGTTGATCGGATGTATCCCGGTGGTGACCGCAGGAACCTCTACCGCAGCCATGTACTATACTGTCGTGAAGTCGATTCGCAAGGAAACCGGCTATCCGGCGAAAGAATTCTTCCGGGCCTACCGGATGAATCTCAGGCAGGGGATACCGGCGACACTGCTTGTGGCAGCGGCGGTTTTGCTGATGTACTTTAATCTCCGCTATGCGGTTTGGGTGGTACGTCCCAATGACAGCACCATCGGTGTGATCCTGGAGGTTGTGTATGCTGCCTTTCTGATCCTGTTTCTGGCAATCGGGACATATCTGTTTCCCGTACTATCCAGGCTGCAGGTGAAGTTTACGGAGCTTCTGAAGATTACCGCATGGATGTCGGCAAGACATCTGCTGACCACAATCGGAATGCTTGCGGTGCTTGTGGTACAGGTGGTAGTGTGCTATGTATTTCTGCCGGGGCTTGCCTTCATACCGGCTGCAGGCTGCCTCCTCCAATCCGTCTTGCTGGAACCGAAGCTGAGAAAGATCACATTGTCGGGAACCGGTGCGGCTTCCGATGAAAATCAATGGTATAATCAATCCTGAGAACAATACAGAAACTGACAGAATAGGATGGTAAGAAAATGATTGCAGAACAGTATCGTAACATGTTAAGCGCTAAATCCGTGATCCGTGAGATGTCGCAATACGCCACAAAACGTGGGGAAGAGATCGGATACGAGAATGTATTCGATTACAGTCTGGGGAATCCGAGTGTACCTACGCCGGACGAATTTACCCGGAGTCTGATCCGGTTGTTGCAGAATGAAGATCCGGTGAAGCTGCACGGGTACAGTCCCACGCTGACGATCCCGGAGGTACGCCGCAGGACGGCGGAGAGCCTCCACAGGAGATTCGGCATTCCCTACACAATGGATGATATTTTCATGACGGCAGGTGCTGCTGCAGCGATTGCACATGCGATCCGCGCGGTTGCGGTACCGGGGGATGAGATTCTGACCTTTGCGCCATATTTCCCGGAATATAGTCCATACATCGGGCTTGCCGGAATGACCCTTACGGTGGTTCCCGCTGATGTGTCCAGCTTCCAGATCAATTTCGCGGAGTTTGAGAGGATGCTGAATCCGAAGACCATGGCCGTCCTGATCAATACCCCGAATAATCCGTCCGGAATCGTCTATTCCACGGAAACCATCCGGAGACTTGCAGATATCCTGCGCAGGAAACAGGAGGAGTTCGGACATGATATTTATATCATTTCGGATGAACCTTACCGCGAGATCGTGTTTGCAGATGTGGATGCTCCTTGTGTTTCCGCATTTTACGAGAATACGATCGTGTGCTATTCTTTCTCCAAATCTGTTTCCCTTCCGGGAGAACGGATCGGATATATAGCCGTAAACCCTGCCTGCAGGGACGGTAAGACCATCATTCAGATGTGCGGGCAGATCTCCCGGGGAATCGGTCATAACTGCCCTTCTTCCCTGATTCAGCTTGGCGTTGCCGAGGTACTGGATCGGACCAGTGATCTGAAGGTCTATGAGACCAACATGAACCTGATCTACGACGAGCTGATCCGGCTGGGATTCTCCTGCGTGAAACCGGGAGGAACCTTCTACATCTTCCCCAGGGCACTGGAGGAAGATGCGGTTGCATTCTGCAGGAAGGCATTAAAATACGATCTTGTTCTGGTGCCGGGTGACAGTTTCGGATGTCCGGGACATTTCCGAATGGCATATTGTATCCGGACGGAGAAGGTGGAGCGATCACTGAAGGCGCTTCGGGCCTTTGTGGGAAAAGAGTATCCGAATCGCGGATAATCGGGATAACGGTTTGGAAATGGGATATTTTGTGGAAAAATGTTGAAGAATTCGCATAAAAAACTGTCGTTTTCCGAACCTTGCCTGTCAGTCCATTGACAGGCTTTTTTCTTTGTTGTAGACTTCGATTATCGGGAGAGGTTACCGATGAGGGTATTGGCATAAACTTGTGATCCGGGGGACATTTACGGAAGGGAGCAAGTGATATGGCAGAAGTAAAGACGAAGATTAGCACCGTCGCTGAGCCTCTTGTTGAGAAGAAGGAAGAGATCAAGAAAGCGGCTCAGAAGACAGCAACCAGTACGGAAGAGAAAGTGAAGAAAGCAGCAGGTACGACGAAGAAAGCTGCTGTGAAGGCAGCAGACACGACCAAGAAGGCAGCTGTAAAGGCAGCAGACACGACCAAGAAGGCAGCTGTAAAGGCAGCAACCGCTACCAAAGAGACAGCAATGAAAGCCAAAGAGGTTGTGAAAAAAGTACTTCAGAACGAGATGCACATAGAGTTTCCGGATATCACTTATACACAGGCTGATTTCGAGAGGATCGCCAAAGATGTATGGGTGTATGACATGGGACGTAAGGCAAGTGAGTTCAAGAGCGTGGCATTGTATGTGAAGCCGCTGGAGAGAAGAGTTTACTTCGTTGTCAACGGTACCGATGCAGGGGATTTCAGAATCTGATGATTCTTGAAATAGATACAGAAGAGAAAGCACTGCAATACGAAAGAGAACTTTTACCAAAGACGAAAAGTACAAAAGAGAACAAATACAAAAGAGAACAATCACAAAAGAAGACAAAAAGAAGACAGGTTGTATGATCTGTCTTCTTTTTTGTGCCGGGAAAGTGATGAAATATTTTACAGTACTGTATTGATGTAGTGTGTTGGCGTTCGTAACAGGAATAATGGACGGAACACGCTGAGTTTATATATATGTAAGGGCAATATGTGTTAGATAAGTATTATTGACAATGTCCGCGTCAAGTATATTTGGCGTTAGGGGAACGCAACATACTGCATAGGTAAAAAGGCATGTAGAAAAATTGTATATATCATTGTATAATCGGTGTGTTCGATGAGAGCGAAAATTTGAATTTTACTGTCAAGTGAATATTCAAGATTAGAAGTAGACAAATTAGATTTTAAATGTCGGCTGTGAAGTAAGAAGCGTTTTGTTTAAGTTATGTGCCTAACGGAGATATGCAGGGGAATATTATGACAGAATTTATTATGGTAAGACATGGAGAACCGGATTATA
>JAEDCX010000036.1 GCA_016293925.1 Lachnospiraceae bacterium
ACTCACGCATCAAAAAGCAGAACAGCGTGACTTCCGCCACGCTGTTCTCTCTAAAGCTATAAACCTGTCTTATGCGCTGCTACCTTGGACTGTCGCTTTTTATTATGTATAATCCTATGAATCCTGTGAAACAGAGGCGTAAACCGGTGATGATTGGGCTTGCCGCTTTCGGAATCGAATGGCGGACACAATCGATACAGTAATGAAGAGGAGCCCTAACGCCGTGGATATCCACCCCACCGTGCCAATGATGTTTCGAACCGGCGCGGATATGGAGTCTACCAGACTCGCTCCCATTCCGATCCGGTGGGCAACTCTGCTGCAGAGGGATGCGAACACAACACGGAGTGTGATATATGCACCCCCGTTTAGGAGGAGTGCAATGCCCAGACAACGGATGCCGGTATGGATTCTGCGACGATTCACCAACTGCAACAGGGCAATCAGTAAGCAGGAAACGGACAGCAGAATACCAAAGGTCTTCAGGGATGTCAGCATACGGATGCGCTCTACGGGTACCCCGATACTGTCGCAGATGGACGCCGCAGAGATGTCGTTAAACATATCCATTGTCAGGAAATATTCCCGCATGATCACAAACTCTTCCGGGAAGTAGTAGCGTCCCGTTGCTTCGGAGATTGCTTCTTCGTTTGCTTCGATGAAGTCCATGAACTCGTCGCTGGTAAAATGACCGGTTCCCGTATCGTACAGAATATCCTGGGAATAATCAATCAGCTTATCCGCCACAAAGGTAGTGAAGTCTGTGTTGTCGAGGACGCCGGCTACAGCTTCCTCGGTAACCATGAATTCCATCAGATATTCGTCACCGTAATGGGTTTCAAAATACTGGTAAATCCACTCATCGATAGTCGTGTCTTTACTGTTGACATCGAATGTGCTGACAATTTTCCGCATTGTTTTCTCGGACAGGGAATTTCTCACAACATAACTGGTGGATGCAATAAAGAACAAGACAGTCAGCAAAAATGTGAGAAGTATGGAAGCCGAAATGCGAAAAATATTCTTTTTACTGTGTTTTGTATGTTTTGGCATGAGCCGAATACCCCGATTCTAGAATAACACTGTCTTGATCATACTATTATTGTCAGAATAAGGCAAGAAAAAAAGAATGGAATCGCCGGAGGGTTCATAAAAAATTAAGAAATCGAATCCAAAGGTTATTAGAATGCGGAATTTGGGGGAAAATTTATCACTGTAAACGGGGACGGTTCTTGTATCCTCCGGTAGAATGTGCTAAAATATAGTAGTTTATGAAATGATAAACAAATATCAGGAGGCGGAAGATGTTATTAGATGACAAGACAATATTGATTACCGGCGGGACCGGTTCTTTCGGAAAATGCTTTACCAAATATGTTCTGGAGCATTACAATCCGAAAAAGATCATCATATATTCACGGGATGAATTCAAACAGTTTATTATGGCAAATGATTTTGCACAGTATAAGAGCAAACTTCGATTCTTTATCGGCGACGTGAGAGACAAAGAGCGGATGATGCGTGCTTTTTCCGACGTTGATTATGTGATCCATGCCGCAGCACTGAAACAGGTTCCTGCCTGTGAATATAATCCTAACGAGGCGATTAAGACTAACATCATCGGTGCACAGAATGTCATTGACTGTGCATTGGATACCAATGTGAAGAAGGTGGTTGCACTCTCTACTGATAAAGCAGTGAATCCGGTGAATCTGTACGGCGGAACCAAACTGGTATCCGACAAGTTGTTTGTTGCGGCCAATGCATATGTGGGCAGCAAGGATCTGAATTTCTCCATCGTCAGATACGGTAACGTTGCGGGAAGCCGCGGATCGGTGATTCCTTTTTTCGCCAAGCTTCTGGCACAGGGAAAGACAGAACTTCCGATCACGGACTACAGAATGACCAGATTCTGGATCAGTCTGGAGCAGGGCGTGGAACTGGTGATCAAGGCGCTGGAGGAAGCAAGAGGCGGTGAGACGTTCATCAGCAAGATTCCATCCTTCAAGATTACAGATCTGGCTCAGGCAATGGCTCCCGGCTGCAAGATGCCGGAGGTGGGGATCCGTGAAGGTGAGAAGCTGCACGAGATCATGGTTACGGTAGAGGATTCCATGACCACCTATGAATATGACAAGCATTTCATCGTATATCCGCAGATGGTCTGGAAAGATACCCAGTTTGAGAAACCCACAGGCAAGAAGGTGCCGGAAGGATTCTCCTATTCCTCCGGAAACAATACAGAGTGGCTCAGTGTGGAGGAGATCCGGGAACTGCTGAAGACAGTTCACTACGAGATTTAGAGAACTGCTGTTTGAGAAACAAGGAGGCATATATGGAACGGTTGGCGATTCACGGAGGAACTCCGGTCAGAGAGAAAAAACTGTTTTATGGTCACCAGTATATCGATGATGCAGATATCGAAGCGGTTGTCAGGACACTGAAAAGCGATTATCTCACATGTGGTCCGGAGATTACCGCATTGGAAGAGAAATTATGCAGGGTAACAGGAGCGAAATATGCGGTCGTGTGCAGCAACGGCACGGCCGCACTGCATATGGCGTGTCAGGCGGCAGGTGTAGCAGAAGGGGATGAGGTAATAACCACACCGATCACCTTTGCTGCATCTGCTAATTGTGCTTTATATTGCGGTGCGAAACCGGTTTTCGCGGATATCGACGAGAAGACGTATAATATTGATCCGACGGAGGTGGCACGGAAAGTTACCGAACGGACCAAAGCAGTGGTTGCGGTGGATTTTACGGGACAGGCGGTGGATCTGAATCCGCTGCGCAGACTGTGCGACGAGAGAGGGATTGTACTGATAGAAGACGGCGCACACTCCATCGGGACAACATATGACGGTCAGGGAGTGGGATCCATAGCGGATATGACCACCTTTAGTTTTCACCCGGTCAAAACCGTTACCGGCGGAGAAGGCGGTGCTGTACTGACCAACGACGAGACCTATTACAAGAAATTGTTATTGTACAGATCCCATGGGATCACCAGGGACGAGACGATGCTGGAACGCACGTCCGAGGGACCGTGGTATTACGAGCAGATTGCACTTGGCATGAACTACCGCATGACGGATATTCAGGCTTCCCTCGTCAACTCCCAGTTGGACAAACTGGAGATGTTCCAAAAGAGAAGAAAAGAGATCGTTGCAAGATATAATGAGGCGTTCTCACAGATGCCGGAACTCGTGGTACAACAGGAGATCCCGGAGAGTAATACCACAAGACATCTCTACATTCTGCGGATCCGGCCGGAGATGCTGACCATTGACAGAGCACAGTTTTTCCAATACATGGGCGCAGAGAATATTGTGTGTAATGTGCATTATATCCCGGTTTACAGGCATCCGTACTATGAGAAACTGGGCTATGAGAAGGGTCTGTGCCCCAAGGCGGAGGCACTCTATGAGACGATGATGAGTCTCCCGCTGTACTATTCACTGACCGATAAGGATGTGGATGATGTGATTCATGCAGTACGTAAAATAGTGGAGAATACGAGATGTCAACAATAGCAATCATTACGGCCCGGGGCGGAAGCAAAAGAATACCCCGCAAAAACGTGAAGGAATTCCTGGGCAAACCCATCCTGCAATATTCCGTTGCGGCAGCGTTGGAATCCGGCGTGTTTGACGAAGTGATGGTATCCACGGATGATGTGGAGATTGCCGGAATTGCGGAGTCTCTGGGGGCCAGAGTACCTTTTATGCGTAGCGAAGCAACTTCCAACGATTATGCCGTCACGGCAGATGTGGTGGAAGAGGTTCTGACAACCTATGAGCAGGACGGGCGGCGTTTTGAGTATGCGTGCTGCATTTATCCGACTGCTCCTTTTCTGAAGGCAGATGCACTGCGGTCCGCCATGAATATTCTGATCGAGAAACAGGCTGATTCGGTTGTTCCTGTGGTGAGGTTCTCTTTTCCGCCGCAGCGGGGCTGCATCATTACGGATGGAAAACTCCGGTTTGCACATCCGGAACATATGAATACCAGATCACAGGATCTGGAACCGATGTATCACGACTGTGGTCAGTTCTATTGCCTGAATACAAAGGCGTTTCGGAAGCAGAGACGAATGGTGATGGAGGACACGGTTCCATACATTCAGGATGAGATGTATGTGCAGGATATTGATACGGAAGATGACTGGCGCATTGCGGAGATGAAAATGTCGATTCTGCGGGATACCGGATATGGAGAAAAGTAAATCCAAATTTAACAAAACAGTATTATTGAGGGCGGACGCCAATGATGCAATCGGAATGGGACACATGATGCGGTGCATTTCAGTTGCGCGGGCGATACTACGGGATGGCAATAATAAAATAACACCCGTATTTGTTATAAGCGACGAACGATCTGCGGGTCTTCTTGCGGAGCGGGAATTGGAATTTGTCTGTCTTCATACTGACTATAGAGATAAAATGCCGGAGGTGGAGGACGGAGTGGATTCCCCGATGGGGCAGCTGTTCCGGAACTATCATCCGGTCAGCATGTTGGTGGATTCCTATCAGGTGGAGGCGTCGTACTTCACGGGCCTACGCAGGATTGCGGAGGCTGTGGCGGCTTTGGATGGGATGGCGAGAACGGGTATTTTCTACCTGGATGACGTGGATGTACCCGACTATGAATTGGATGGCATCATCAATTACAACATATATGCCGGGGATTTGCCGTATCGGCAAGAGAAGCGATTTCTCGGCAGTGCTTATATTCCGCTGGGAGAGAAATTCTGGGATGTTAAAAAAAGAATTAACAACAGTACTCCCGAGGGCGACGAAATCCGAAATTCCGACAATTCCTTACACTGCATGATCAGTTCCGGCGGGGCCGACATGCTGAATATCTGTTATACCATAGGAGAGCGTATGGCATCGGCGTATCCGGACTGTGTGTTCCATGTGGTCTGCGGGAAATACAATGCGCATCGGAGTGAACTTCTGAGACTTGCGGAGCAGCATACCAATCTGTGCGTGGAGTATGACGTGAGAGATATGTGCGCCCTGGAACAGAATTGCGACATTGCCATTTCCGCTGCCGGGAGTACCATGTATGAACTGGCAGTCCTCGGAGTGCCTACCATCACCTACTTCTTCGCCGACAACCAGAGACTGGTTGCAGAGGCGTTTGCCGGGCAGACAGGGATGTGCAATGCGGGAGATTACAGAGTTGACAGTCAGGCCGTTCTGGAACGTATTCAGCAGCGGTTTGAAGAATATAAGGACAATACATTGATACGAATGAACGCCGGCAGGAGAATCCGTCATGTAACGGACGGATTGGGAGCCTTTCGGATCGCCGGCATTCTGACGGGAATGGAGCAGACCAACCTATGAAACGGAAGGCAAATTATGAGCTTCTGCGTATCGTTTCCATGATGATGATTGTATGCCTTCATCTTCTGGATAAAGGCGGTCTATTGACGCCGTACGGAGCGGATCAGAGCAATCTGTCGGACATGACGGTTTTCGAACATCTCAGATGGCTTCTGGAAGCGTTGTGTGTGATGAGTGTAAATGCATATATTCTGGTAAGTGGTTTTTGGGGCTATGAATCCCGGAAGAATACCCTGTTGAAAGCGGCATGTCTGTGGGGCAGGGTGTTGTTCTATTCCGTGGGAATCTGTCTGGTGGCACTCCTTGCGGGAGTATGTCTGCGGAGCGATCTTACGGGATCCGATTGGATTGCCATGTTGTTTCCGGCGTCTGCCGATGTATATTGGTTTGCTACCTGTTATCTGGTGGTTCTGCTGCTTCGGCCGATTCTGAATGCCGGGGTTGCTGCATTGGAGCAGAAGCAGTTTCGTTCCGTTCTGATTGTTTTTTTTGTGGCACTGTCCGCAGTGAATACGTTTGTGCCGTACCAGTTTCCCTATGATCATGCGGGGCATGATCCTCTGTGGATGATTTTCGTCTATCTGGTTGGTGCGTATCTGGGCAAATACGGATTCGGCATTCTGGATCGCGGATGGAAAGCGCTGGCAGGATATGTGGGGATGGCGCTTGGCATGTGGGGAATGCAGCTTGCACTTGCCGTTGTGTACGGACAGACGGGGAAGCTCGGAGCGTTTATTCACAGGTCCTATCAGGATAATTCGGTATGGGCTCTCGGAGGAGGAATTGCACTTCTTGCACTGTTTCACCGAATCCGCATCCGGGAGGGACTTGCGGCCGGCATTATCCGGGTGATTGCCGAGGCAACCTTCGGGATTTATCTGATCCATGAACACCCGCTGATTCGATACAAATGGCAGCAATGGCTGGGGATCACCGAGATTTCCGCAGATGGTTTTCTGCTGCCTCATATTGCAGGATGCGTTATTACCATGTTTGTGATCTGCGGAGCCATAGAACTGGTCAGAATATATATCATGAAAGCAGTTTGCAGAAAACTGCCGATGAAGAAGGGCGTTAGAGAATGATTCCTTTTAATGTTCCGCCTTTTACAGGCAATGAGATGAAGTATATACGGGAAGCGGTTGATAATCAGAAAATCTGCGGGGATGGCCCGTTCACGAAACGATGCAGTGCGTGGATGGAAGAGCATACCGGAACAAGCAGGGCGCTGCTCACAACTTCCTGCACCCATGCCAATGAACTGGCAGTGCTGCTACTGGATCTGCAGCCCGGGGATGAGGTGATTATGCCATCCTTCACATTTGTGTCCTCGGCGGATGCATATGTACTGCGAGGAGTCGTTCCCGTTTTTGTGGACATTCGACCGGACACTATGAATATTGACGAAAACCTGATCGAGGATGCAATCACGGAGCGGACGAAAGCGATTGAAGTGGTTCATTATGCCGGCGTAGGCTGCAATATGGATAAAATCATGGAGATTGCCGACAAATATCACCTGTATGTGATCGAGGATGCCGCTCAGGCGGTCAACGCCTATTACAATGGGAAAGCACTGGGGACATTCGGCGATTTCGGGTGCTACAGTTTTCATGAAACCAAGAATTACAGCATGGGCGAGGGGGGAGCACTTCTGATCCGTGATCCGGGTTATATTGACGCTGCAGAGATCATCCGGGAAAAGGGAACCAACAGAAGCCAGTATTACAGAGGTCAGGTGGATAAGTACACCTGGATGAATTACGGTTCCTCCTACCTTCCCAGTGATATGAATGCAGCGTATCTGTGGGCACAGCTGGAGCTTGCGGAAGAGATCAACGCGAAAAGAATATCTGTCTGGAATTACTATCAGGAGGCGTTGCGTGATCTTGTGGACAGAGGGCTGATTGAAGTACCGTACGTTCCGAAGGAATGCACGCACAATGCCCACATGTTCTATGTGAAGACGAAGGATCTGCAGGAAAGAACGGATTTCATTGCATTTATGGATCAAAAAGGAATTATGACTCCGTTCCACTATGTTCCGCTGCATACCGCACCTGCCGGCAGAAAATATGCACGGTTCCACGGAGAGGACAGATATACCACATCAGAGAGTGACAGACTGGTGAGACTTCCGCTGTTTTACGCGATTACGGAAGAGCAGATGGAGTATGTGGTTCGTATGACGAAGGAGTTCTATCGCGTATGAGAGGAATCATAAAAAAGTCGAACTGGTTGGATATTTTGATTGCTCTTCTGGGGGCAGCAGGGATCTGCGCTGTCATCACCTTCCGTTTCGGCTATTACTATGAGATGAATGATGATGTGCTGATGAAGGATATCATGAGCGGAATCTATTCCGGTACTCCAAGCGGATACAACATTCAGATGCTGTTTCCGTTAAGCTATCTGATCAGCAGATTATACAGGCTGGCACCCCAGTATCCCTGGTATGATTTTTTCCTGTGCGGATGCATCTATCTGTGTTCGTTTCTGGTCAGCAAACGATTGGTGGAGGTAACGCACAAGGGCTGGAAGAAGATACTCTATCTTGCGGCAGGACAGTTTCTGATTATGACGGTTTTCCTTCGGGAAACGATTATTGTTCAGTATACCGTTGTGGCAGGTATGCTGATGGCGACGGCGGCCTATTGGTTCTATACGACGGATCATACCATGGAGCCGAAACGGTTTGTGAGGCATAATCTGATCAGCGTTGTGCTGATCCTGCTTGCATTTACCATCCGTTCGGAGATGGCGCTTCTTCTCCTGCCGTTGTTCTGTCTGGTGGGGCTGTTCCGGTGGATAGATGCCGCAAGAGCAATCACCAAAAGAGAAAAGATCATTGACGGGAAGCGACGTAGAAGGTTTTACCGGGTATTTGCGGAAGAAAACCGCAAAAAATATCTGACTCTGGTTATCATTGTTGCCATGGGGATGTTCATTACACTGGTGGTAAACAGTTTTGCATACGGAACGAGGGAGTGGAGCAGATTCACAAAATTGTTCAACAGCCGCACGGAAATCTACGATTTTCTGGGCATCCCGGCGTATGACGGGCATGAGGAAATCTATGAAACTGCCGGTTTGTCCCGGGAAGAGCAGGGCCTTCTGGAGAATTATAACTATCTTCTGGATGATGCCATCGATCAGGAAACCTTTGAGCGTCTGGAAACCGTGATCAGTGACGGCGGACATGAATTTTTTACCGTCCCCGTGACAGAAGGACTGAAACAGTATCTTTATCGGTTGACCCACAAACAGGATGCACCGTATATCTATTATGTCTGGCTGGGATATTTCCTGATGTTTGTCAGTGCCGTTATGCTGAAAAAGAGAACCTACTACTGGAAACTGCCGGTAATGTTTGCAGGAAGAAGCGCACTGTGGATGTATCTGATCCTCAGAGGACGTACGCCGGAGAGGGTAACTCATCCGCTGTATGTGATGGAACTGGCCATTTTGATGGCAATGATCCTGTCAGAGATCAAGCGGTTCAAATCGGATGACGCGGCATTATACCGCAGATTTTGGCCGATGACGGTTATGCTGACGCTGCTGTTGGCCGGCGGAGGCGCCTTTTTCCGGCAGTTCGATACCGTGGAAGAGGAACTTGCAAACAGAGATATGAAAAATCTGGAATGGCAGGCGTTTGAGACTTATTGCGCGGGCAATCCGGAGAATTTCTATATTCTGGATGTTTATTCTACCGTGGCATATTCAGAGCGAATGTACTCCGGGAAAGAGAATGCGCTGGGCAATTATACACTGGCGGGGGGATGGGCATGTAAGAGCCCCCTGGAGCAGGAGAAATTAAGCCATTACGGAATCGTGAGCGTCGAGAAGGAATTGCCGGAACGGGAAGATGTGCTGTTCGTAGCCTATGCGGATCAGGATATCTCCTGGCTGGAAAAGTATTACCGTTCAAAAGGGACTTCTGTAAGAGCGGTACGCAGGGAGATTGTCCGTACCGGCGGTGAGAAGGATTTTGCAATCTATGATCTGAAACAAAATGACTGGAAACGTATGGAACGAAGGGCACTCTGGAACGGGAAGCGCTTTTGCCTGCCCACAGAGTGGCAATATGAGGATAGATCATGAGTTTAGTGAGTTTTGTGATACCGTGTTATCGGTCTGAACACACATTGGAGGCTGTTGTGGAGGAGATCAATTCCGCCATGGCAGATCTTGCACAGTACGAATACGAGATAATTCTGGTGAATGACGCTTCGCCGGATCATACGCTGGATGTGATCCGACATATCTGTGACCGCCAGGACAATGTGACCGGGGTGGCATTGTCGAAGAATTTCGGCCAGCACGCTGCTCTGATGGCAGGAATGAAGCAGGCGGAAGGAGAATATGTGGTCTGTCTGGACGATGACGGGCAGACACCTGCGTGCGAAGTATACAAGCTGTTGGAAGGTCTGGAGCGTGGGTATGACGTGGTTTATGCCAGATATTCCAACAAGTTAAAATCCGGATTCCGCAATTTTGGCACCCGGGTGAATGAACTGATGACCAGAGTGATGCTGGGGAAACCGAAAAAATTACAGGTGACCAGTTATTTTGCGGCAAAACGGTTCATTGTGGACAGTATGCTGGAATATCAGAATGCATTCCCTTATGTGATCGGTCTGGTTCTGCGTGCCACGAAGAACATCGGCAACGTGGATGTGGAACACAGGGAACGGCAGGTGGGCAGATCCGGGTATTCCATCAGCAAACTGTTCGGACTGTGGTTCAACGGGTTTACCGCCTTTTCCATCAAACCGCTTCGGATCGCCACCTTTGTGGGTGTCATCAGTGCAATCGCAGGTTTCGTCTATGGAATCATCACGATTATCCGTAAATTGATGCATGTGAATACGGTACTGGGCTTCAGTTCGCTGATGTCCGTGATTCTGTTTATCGGCGGTATGGTCATGATCATGCTGGGATTGATCGGTGAATACATCGGAAGAATCTATATCAGCATCAACAATTCTCCACAGTATCTGGTGAAGGAAGTAATTCGCCGGGAAAAAGCAGAGGGTATCCATGAATAAGAAGCACACAATCAGCAGAAAAAATGTATATAGCATTCTTGTGGCAGTTCTGGGAATTGTCTGTTTGTGTTGCGTTTTGAAGTTTCGCAATCATATTGGGACGAAAGTAAGCGCGCCTCACGGAGAAACGGTTTCCTCTGAACCGGTCAGTGAAGAGATGCTGACGATACAGGAGTTTACACCTCAGTACAGCTTCCTGGAAGCAGTTGGTGTTCGTATCCTGCAGGCAAATGAGGAAATGACTGCCGGCATGTATCTGACGATTCTGGATCCGGAGTTCAGAGAGATCGCTGCTTCCTCCACGCTGCTCAATATGATGCCGGAGGGAGAATGTTATTATTTCCTGCTGAATCTGTCCGTGGAGGCAGGAGAGAAATATTATATGATGCTGCAATGCCGCAATGTACAGGGGGAGTATCCCTGCCTTGCCGGTGTGGACAGCGGGAACCGGAGTGCGGAGAACGGGTATTATACCGTGGACAGCGAGATCATACCGGACAGATCCCTTGCCGTGACCTACCGTTATCAGGTGCCGGTCAGCAGAAAGGTGCTGCTGGGGTGGATGCTTCTGATTATCTGTCTTACCGCTGCGGGTATTTTCGTGATCCGAAGATTCCTGATCACGGGAGAGAAAGACAGCGTGTACCCTGTTGATGCAGAACTGTTCCGCCGATTTATTTCATTCTGCAAAAAGCATAAGCTTTGGATCCTGTGGGGAACCATTGCCGGATTTCTGGCGGCGTATGTTTCCCTGATCTTCAATCAGAATATCTGGACGGATGAGGCGTATACACTGGAAGTGTTGCGGGAATGCAGAACTGTTCCGGAAGTATTTCGGTATACTGCAAATGGAGCAAATCCGCCATTGTATTATGCTATTCTCCTGCCGTTTTCCAATCTGTTTGGGCTTAACCTGCAGGTTTGTAAGTTTCTGTCCATTGTTCCGATGATATTGGCGATGATTCTGGGTGCAACATACATCAGAAAGCATTTCGGGGCAAGAACGGGATTCCTCTATATTCTCTTTCTGGGCTGTATCCCGATGACGATGGAGTATGCGGTTCAGGTCAGAATGTATTCCTGGGCGACCTTTTTCATAACCGTGTGTGCGCTGGCCGCTGTGGACGCCTATCGGACGGGGCGGATCCGGTCCTATGTGATCATGGGATTTGCCGGAACGGCGTGCGCCTATACCCAGTATTTCACCTTTGCGTCGGCGCTGTGGGTTTACGGCATACTGTTTCTGTTCCTTCTGTTTGCCCGCAGGGAGCATAAGGGCAGGGAGCAACTGAAATTCTGGATAATGTGTCTGGCTTCGATCATACTATATATTCCGTGGTTTCCGCATCTCTATCAGCAGACATCCGCGGTATCGGAGAGTTATTGGATTCCCCCTATGACCGGGCAGGTGATTGGCTCCTATATGGATGAACTGTTCCGGACAAGTCTTCCCGGAACGGAGAGAATGTTTCAGATTCTGTTTGTGATCACACTGGTGATGGCCGGATTCCGGCTGCGTCGTGCGGTCCAAAACAAAGACACCGGGGAGCGGGAACGACTGGTCATCGGGTTTCTGGGACTCGGCATCATGGTGCTGACTCTGCTTACCGGAATCATTCTGTCGTTGCTCATCCGTCCGCTTTTTGTATTGCGGTATGCCCTCCCCTGTATCGGACTTCTGAGCCTGTTCTGGGCATATATCCTATCAGACTGCAGGGATGGCGTCTATGTGCTTCTGACATTGTTTCTGCTGTCGGTGGGAGTGGTGGAGTACCGGGATACCAGAGCGGAAGAATATGATTCCACCACGGTACACGAGTTTATTGCTTTTATGGATCAGAATCTGGGAGAAGATGATCTTGTGATGTATAATTACGATACATTTGATTTCATCTACAAATGCTATTTTGAAGAAAATGAAATTGTATCCGTGAACGGATTTGATTGGGCCCGGGAGTTTGATGACATCTGGTTTATCGATACCTCGTACTATCCGGATCCTACCCCGGAGCAGATAGAGAAGTATGGTCTGCAGATCTCCTATATTGCCAACTATTCGATTGAGCATAATAAGTTTTCCTTATATCGTATCAGAAAGTAAGGTCAGTTTGCATGAACACAGGAACCATTAAACTAGGAAATTTCATAAAGCTTGTTATCGGTATTCTGGCAGGAGTTCTGTTCCTGTTTCTGATGTTTGGCGCAAATGTGAGAAATACTGCCACATCGGCGTCCATTGGCGAGAATAACCGCATGACGGGGGAACTATCCGCTGAAGCATATGCAACCCAGTATTTTATCCCCACGCAGCCCTGCGTGGATTCCATCGGACTGCTGCTTGAATTTGAACCGGAATCGGTTGCGGACGGCTGTGTTTCGGTGTGGCTGTACGACGAAACCGGCAAGGTGGTGGCAGGCTGTGACAAGCCGGTGGAACAGGTTTCGACCGGCAACTACACCGATTTTGTGCTGCATGCACCTGTAGAGCCGGGGATGACATATCATTATACCGTTTCGTATAGCGGGGGGCAGGGTGCCGGTCCAAGACTGGTTTACCGCGGGAAAATGACTGCCGGTCCCGATGAAAATACAGGTCTGACCTATGGGGCGGAGGTGTTTGAGAATGGTTCCGCCGCCTGTGTGTACCAGTACAGTTATCCGTTGAACCGGTCTCAGAGGATGGTATATGTGCTGTTCACTCTGTTGGCGGTTGCATTGATTTTTGCGGGAATTCAATATCTGCTTCCGGAAGCGATCTATTGCAGGAAACTGCGGGTGGATCGAATTGTCCGGGTTCTGTTGTTCGGAATGATCCTGCTTGGAATGGCGGTGATGACGTACTTTGCACACGTGAAGCAGGTGTTTGGCGGTACGAAGCTGGATCTGACGGTGTATGCCCTTGGTATCTTCCTGTTGGGCGGATATCTTTTGCTTGCCGTTGCGAGAACCAATCTGAATGTGGAATATCTGTACCGGCTGAAAACAGCGGCGGGAATCCGTCACCTGATCCGGATTCTCTCCATTGCTTATTTTGTAACTGCTTATGCAGAATATATCAATTCCGGAATCGAATACGGACATAGCATATACGGCACCAGAATGTTCATGGCAATGGGAGTCTTTGTCCTGACCTATCATAAACTGCGGGAGATATTCTCTCCGGCCGGAATCTTATGGACTGTGGTCGGCTGGACCGGTTTCCTGAGCTGGATGTTTCTGCATACCTATGATGCCGACACCACCGTATTGTACTATCAATATGGTGTGCTGGGCTGGATTGTGGGGCTTGCGGCAATCCGTACCCTGTGGAATCTGATCCATAAGCAATGCAGGAGATTCAGTCTGCCGTTTTCGCTGGTGCTTGCGGCGTTACTCGGGATGATGATTGTGTTCCGTAATACCAGAATCTGGCCGATTCAGATGGCGGTCATCTGTGGATTTGTATATCTCCAGCCAATCGGTAAGGAGGACGAGCAGGAACTACTCAATGATATTTGCAGGGCGGTCATGCTTTCCTTCCTGTATCATGTCGGGTATGCGGTGATGTTCCGACCCTATCACAGATACCGGTACAACCGGTATCCGGGTATTTATATGAGTGTGGCGTCCTGGGGCATTTTCCTTGCGATGGTGACGGCGGTATTCCTGGTGAAGCTGTTTGCCGAGAAGAAAAAGGATAAACGGTTCTCCCATATGTGGGCGTATTACCTGCTTGCGGCAGTCTGCGGCTGTTATCTTCTGCTCAGTATTACCAGAACAGCGATTGTGGCAGCTACGGTTCTGGTGGTTATGCTGCTTGCGGCGATTCTTTTTGTGGAACGGCACTTTTTCCTGTCCGCCCTACGGTCCGTATTGCTGATGTTCGGTCTGCTGATCCTCATGCTTCCCGGGGTATATACCCTGACCAGAACGGTTCCGGCACTGGTAGATCGACCGAGAATATACCGGTATGAGCAGTTTGACAATTCGATTCTTCCGGGAGAAGCGCCGGATTCATACAACTATATTGATGTGGGCAAGGTTCTGTCCATCAGTCTGGACCGATTATACGAAACATTTGTCGGTGAATCGACACAGAGTGACGGCTTCTTCAATAGCGAAGGTACCTGGGTGAAATATCCGGATTACTATATCGAGGAGAAAAACCAGATGGATATCAGTCAGTCCGGCGGACGTGTGGATATCTGGAAGGGATTTATCAAGGGACTGAATATGACGGGACATGAGGAAATGTCTGCGGTAGTGGATGATTTTACCTATCCCCATGCCCATAATATTGTTCTGCAGGAAGCCCATGATTTCGGTATTCCCACAGCAGGGATTTTCCTGATATTTGGCATATTTGCTTTTGTGCGAAGCGGAATATTTGCCAGGAGAAATGGCGGAAGGAATCTCTTTACGATGTTGCCCTTCGCTGTTATAATTGCCTTTGTGGTTGTAGGGATGTTTGAATGGATTTTCCATGTTACGTATCCGATCACCATGCTGTTGTTGCTGGTGATTACACCGCTATTATCGCCGATAGAGAAGGAGATGCGGAATGAGTAAATGGGTTCTGAATTCAAAACTCATGACAAGAAGAATCTTTCTAATCATATATGACACGCTGGCAGTTGCCGCAGCCTGCTTCATACCGCTTATTTTCCGGTATGAATTTCAGCTGGAGGAGATTCCGGACCGGTACATGGATTCCGTCTGGTGGGCGTTGCCGTTTTCAGTGGTGCTGACGTTGGTGGTATTCTGGATCTTCCGGCTGTATCACAGTCTGTGGGCATACGCCGGAGTAACGGAGATGCAGAATATTGTTGTGGCCTGTACGGTCAGCGCTGCGCTGCAGGCGGTGTTGCTTCTGGTATCCCGTCATAGCGTCCCGCGGAGTTACTATTTCATCTATGCGCTGTGCCTGATCCTGCTTACCATGCTGAGCCGGTTTTCCTATCGTTTTGCAAGGGATACGAAACACCGGCGTCACAATCAGAAGAATGGAACCGCTGTTATGGTGATTGGTGCCGGAGATGCGGGCAACGTTATCATCAAGGAGATCAACAGCAGTTATTACAGCACCATGAGCATCAAGTGTGTTGTGGATGACGATAAGAATAAATGGGGTAGATATGTGCAGGGCATCAAGGTTGTGGGTGGCAGGAATACCATCGTGGAGAATGCAGCACTGTACGGAATCGACGAGATTATCATTGCGATTCCCTCTGCACCGAAGAGAGTCATCAAAGAAATAATTGATATCTGTCAGGAAACCAACTGTAAACTTCGTACTCTGCCGGGGATGTATCAGCTTGTGAACGGAGAGGTGGATGTCAGCAAGATCCGGGACGTGGATGTGGAGGACTTGCTGGGAAGAGATCCGATTAGGGTAGATATGGATTCCATCCTGGGGTATGTCCGTGACCGGAAAATCGTAGTGACCGGCGGCGGAGGATCCATCGGAAGTGAGTTGTGCAGACAGATTGCGGCGCATCAGCCCAGACAGTTGATTATCATTGATATATATGAAAATAGTGCGTATGATATCCAGCAGGAGTTATTACAGAAATACCCGAAACTGGATCTGGTTGTTCTGATCGCTTCCGTGCGCAATACCAACCGTATGAATACGATATTTGAGACCTACAAGCCGGATATCGTCTACCATGCGGCGGCTCATAAGCATGTACCGCTGATGGAGACCAGTCCGAATGAGGCCATTAAGAATAATGTTTTTGGAACCTGGAAAACAGCCCAGGCAGCAGCCTATGCCGGCGTGAAGAAGTTTGTTATGATTTCCACCGATAAGGCGGTCAATCCCACCAATATCATGGGTGCATCCAAACGTATTTGTGAGATGATCATCCAGACCTTCGACAGACATTATGAAACAGAGTTTGTTGCGGTTCGTTTCGGAAATGTGCTGGGCAGCAACGGAAGTGTTATTCCACTGTTCCGGCGACAGATTGAACTTGGCGGTCCCGTGACGGTGACCCATCCGGACATTATCCGGTATTTTATGACGATTCCGGAGGCTGTTTCCCTGGTGTTGCAGGCGGGGGTCTACGCCAAGGGCGGAGAGATCTTCGTTCTGGACATGGGAGAACCGGTGCGCATTCTGGATCTGGCGAAAAATCTGATCCGTTTGTCCGGCTACAAGGTAGATGAAGATATCAAGATCGTATTTACAGGCTTACGTCCCGGCGAGAAACTCTATGAAGAGATGCTCATGAAAGAGGAAGGTCTGAAGGAAACGGAGAATAAACTGATTCATATCGGTAAGCCCATCGATATTGATGAGGACGTGTTCTTCCGGCAGTTAAAACGACTGAAGGAAGCTACCGTGAACGAAGAGGTGGATGTACGACAGATCGTACAGGAGATTGTTCCCACGTATATTCCGATGCAGAATGGAGACTGACATGTATAGAAGGTTCGTAAAGCGTATGCTGGATATACTGATATCATTAACAGGACTTATCCTATTGAGTCCTGTTATTCTTGTCCTTGCGATCCTGGTCAGAATCAAGCTCGGAAGCCCGGTGATCTTTCACCAGGCAAGACCGGGATATCGGGAGCGGATCTTTACCCTGTGCAAATTCCGGACGATGACAGATGCGCGGGATGAAAGCGGAGAACTCCTTCCGGATTCGGAGCGTTTGACGAAGTTTGGTTCATTCTTACGCAAAACAAGTCTGGATGAACTGCCGGAGCTGTGGAATATTCTGAAGGGGGATATGAGTCTGGTGGGCCCCCGGCCTCTGCTGGTAAGCTATCTGCCCTACTACACGGAACGGGAACGACTGCGGCATACGGTGCGACCGGGACTCACGGGACTTGCACAGGTCAGCGGTAGGAATTTTATCGAGTGGGATAAACGGCTGGAGAAGGATGCGGAGTATGTGGAGCACCTGACTTTCCGAATGGATCTGAAAGTGCTTGGGAAAACTGTTAAGACTCTGTTTGTGCGGGAAAATGTGGCTGTGGATACAGATGCGGTGGAAGGCAATCTGGCAGAGATTCGTGCTGCCGCAGGGAAAGGTATGGATGAACAGTGAGTTTTAGAATACTGACCGGACAGCAGCGGGAGGAGTGGCACAGGGTGCTTACTCTTTTTCCGGAGGCTGATGTTTATTATACACCTGAATATGCGGATGCGTTTGAGCGGATCGGCGATGGGGAGGCTCTGTGCCTGTACTATGAGGATGCGGGGTTCCGGGCCATGAATGTGGTGATGAAGCGTCCGGTTCCCAATCCCAATGGGGTGGAGGAACTGCAGGGATATTATGATTATGTGACACCCTATGGCTACGGGGGATTTCTGGTGAGTGACAGGGGGAATCAGACCGCCGTTTCGAGGCTTGCGGAGGCTTATGAGCAACATTGCAGGGAGAATCGTATTGTGGCGGAATTCGTCCGGTTTCACCCTGTGCTGGAGAATGCCCATACTGTGGAGGATCTCTATCAGGTCATTGATCTGGGTCACACGGTGTGTCTGGATCTTGGCAGTCCGGAGATTATCTGGCAGAATATTACCAGCAAGAACCGGAATATGATACGAAAAGCAGAGAAAAACGGTGTGACGATCCACACCGGCTCTTCCCGGGAACTGTATGAGACATTCCGGGAGATCTATGATGACACCATGCGGAAAGTGGATGCGGCGGATTATTATTTTTTCCCGACGGAGTTCTATGACAGCATCAGAGAGCAGTTAACAGAGCATGCTCTGCTGTTCTATGCCATGAAGGAGGGTGAGATCATTGCAATGTCCATCATTCTGCATACAGAGGGAGCGATGCATTATCATCTGTCCGCATCCCGAAGAGAATACCAGACCTATGCGCCAACCAATCTGCTATTATATAAGGCTGCTTTGTGGGGATGCGAACAGGGTATGAGAACCTTTCATCTTGGGGGCGGTCTGGGTAGCCGGGAGGATCATCTGTATCACTTCAAAAAAGAATTCAACCGCGGAGAGGATACCAGGTTCAGTATCGGCAAGCGGGTTTTCCTACAGGATGTGTATGACAGACTGTGCGAGGAAGTGAATGCGGATCCGGAAGCTTCTTTTTTCCCGCGGTACAGGGCGTAACGGAACAGACGGGGCAGAATAATCGAGGAAGAATAATCGAGGCAGGTTATGAGCAAGTTACTGATTTTGGCCAATAATGACATCGGATTGTACAACTTCCGCAAGGAATTGCTGGAACGTCTGATCGGTGAAGGCTTTGAACTGCATATTGCGCTTCCCTACGGGGAGTTTGTGGAGAACATGAAGGAGATGGGCTGTATCTTCCATCCCACCGAGTTCGACAGACGGGGTACGAACCCCTTCCAGGAACTGAAGATGGTGGGAATGTACAAACGCATCCTCAGGGAAGTAAAGCCGGACGTGGTATTATCCTATACGATTAAGCCGAATATCTATGGCGGTATGGCGTGTGCGGCACTGAAAATTCCGTATATTGTGAATGTGACAGGGCTTGGAACTGCGCTGGGGGAGAGAGGAATACTCCAGCTTGTGACGATAAAACTGTATCGCAGGGCCATGCGGCGGGTGTGTAAGATATTATTCCAGAATGACGATAATGAGCAATTTTTCACAGAACATAAGATTGCGGTGGGACGCCACGGCAGAATCCCCGGATCCGGGGTGAATCTGGAGCGATATCGGTATCTTCCCTATCCGACAGAGGGACCGGCAGAGTTCCTGTTTATCTCCCGGATTCTTCGGGAAAAGGGAATCGATGAGTACATGGAGATGGCAGAGCGGATTAAGGAAGCGTATCCGGATACCGTGTTCCGTATCCTTGGGTTCTGCGAAGATGATTCCGACAAGCCGGATTCCTACAGAAAACGAATTGCGAGATTAGAGGAAAAGGGTATTCTGCATTTTGAAGGAATGCAGAAGGACATTACTCCATTCCTTATGAGGGCACAGTGCACCATACATCCGTCCTTTTATCCGGAGGGAATGAGTAATGTGTGTCTGGAGAGTGCCGCCAGCGGAAGACCGGTGATTACAACGTTGCATACCGGTTGCCGGGAAACGGTGGAGGACGGGGTCACAGGATTCCTGGTGGAGCCCGGGAATGCACAGGCGCTTACGGAGGCGGTGAGAAGATTCCTTGCGATGCCGATGGAAGAACGGGCCAAGATGGGTCGGGAAGCCAGACGGAAGATGGAACGGGAGTTTGACAGACAGATTGTGGTTGACACATACAGGAAAGAGATCAATGCTGCGATGCAGACGGAGGAATAACTGGGATGAATCTATATGAAAAACTAATTGCTGGAGAAGAGAAATTATCCCTGGTAGGTCTGGGATATGTCGGTATGCCGATTGCGGTTGCCTTTTCCAGGAAAATAAAGGTAATAGGATTTGATCTCAATGAACGGAAGATCGCCATGTATCAGCAGGGGATCGATCCTACCCGCGAAGTTGGGGATGAGGGAATCCGGAACTGCAGCGTGGAGTTCACTGCGGATGAGAGCAGGCTGCGGGAGGCGAAGTTCCATATTGTGGCGGTTCCCACTCCGGTGAATCCGGATCATACGCCGGATCTGTCTCCCGTGGAGGGCGCCAGCAGAATTCTGGGGAGAAATCTGACGAAGGGCAGTATTGTGGTATTTGAATCCACGGTGTATCCCGGAGTGACGGAGGAGATCTGTGTGCCGATTCTGGAGAAGGAATCCGGGCTGAAATGCGGTGTGGACTTTAAGATCGGCTATTCTCCGGAGCGAATCAATCCGGGAGATAAGGTACATCGGTTGGAGACCATCACCAAGATTGTGTCCGGCATGGATGAGGAGACACTGGATATCGTTGCAAAGGTTTATGAACTGGTGGTAGAAGCAGGTGTTCACAGAGCCGAATCCATCAAGGTTGCCGAGGCTGCCAAGGTAATTGAGAACAGCCAGAGGGACATCAACATTGCATTTATGAACGAATTATCCATTATTTTCAATAAGATGGGGATCGATACGAAAGCAGTTCTGGAGGCTGCCGGAACCAAGTGGAATTTCCTGCGGTTTTCTCCGGGACTGGTGGGCGGTCACTGCATCGGTGTGGATCCCTATTACCTGACGTACAAAGCAGAGGAACTGGGGTATCACTCCCAGATCATCCTGTCCGGCAGACGGATCAATGATGATATGGGCAAATATGTGGCAGAGTGTCTGGTGAAAAACCTGATCAAGGCAAACATTCCGGTACAAGGTGCAAGAGTGGGTATTCTCGGCTTCACGTTCAAAGAGAATTGCCCGGATACCCGCAACTCCAAGATCATTGACATTGTCCGGGAACTGCGGGAGTACGGGATTGAACCTCTGATTACGGATCCCACTGCGGATAAGGCAGAGGCAGAGCGGGAATACGGAATTACATTCTCCGACAGGAAGGATCTGGTAATGCTGGATGCAGTCATTCTGGCTGTTGCCCATACAGAATATGAGGAACTGACGGAGGAAATGATCCGGGCGATGTACCATCCCGCCCATCAGATCAAAGTGTTCTCTGATATTAAGGGCATGAAAGACCGCAAGGAATACGAGTCCAAGGGATATTTGTATTGGAGATTGTAGGAATCAAGTGAGTCCGACAGCATGCCCGGGGCATGGACCGGATTGCCGGGAATCATAGTGCCGAAAGGCTTTCATACAGCACGCTGTCAGTTGGCAGGGTGCTGTTGTGATAAATAAGAATGTGGGAAGGAATAGGAGACAGACATGAAGGATCAGAGAACAATTGCATTCTATCTGGGCAGTCTTGCCAAGGGCGGGGCAGAACGGGTTACCGTGAATCTGGCAGAATATTTCCTTGGCAGAGGGTACCGGGTGTATATCATCACCCCGAATCAGCGGGAAGAAGAATATGACATCTCACCGGAGATTACCAGGGTATTGTGTGATATTACAGGGGATGAGATCCACAAATCCAGGATACACAACCTGCGGGCAAGAATTCTCAAGCTACGCAGCATTTTCCGGGAGTGCGCTCCGGATGTGATCGTATCCATGATCGGAAAAAATAATTTCATGGCCATTCAGGCGGCCAAACCTCTTGGAATTCCTGTGGCAGTTTCCGTGAGAAGTGCTCCGGAGAGAGAGTATAAGAGCAGAGCAATGAGAATCCTTGTGAATCCCATGTTCCGTAGGGCAGCAGGCGTTATCCTGCAAACAGCAGATGCCAGGGCTTTTTTCAAGAAATCCGTTCAAAAGAGGGCTGTGATTCTCCCCAATTCCCTGAAACCGGATTTTGTGAAGCCCTTATACGAGGGGGAACGCCGGAAGAGAATTGTGACTGTGGGAAGACTGGATGATAATAAGAATCAGATTCTTCTGGTGGAAGCTTTTTGCAGAATTGCCGGGGAGTTCCCGGAATATGAACTGTACCTGTACGGAGATGGTCCTTCCAGAGCGAAATGGGAGGAGCGGGTAAATGCCGGGGAATATGCCTCCCGGATTCATTTTGAAGGGAACCGGAATCACATTGAGAACCTGATCGACCGGGACAGAGTCTTCGTACTGCCATCGATTATGGAAGGTATGCCCAATGCATTGATGGAGGCCATGGCACTGGGGCTGACCCCGATCTCCACAGACTGCCCCTGCGGCGGGCCAAGAGAATTGTTGGGGGAGAATGAAAATGGTCTTCTGGTTCACTCAAGCGCTGACCCGGATGAACTTGCGGATGCGCTGCGCAGCGTATTGGCGGATCCGGAATTGGCGGACAGACTTTCCTGCAAAGCCTACGAGCGGGCATGTGAATTCAGACCGGACAGGGTAAATGCAATGTGGGAGAAATATCTTCTTTCGTTGATGAAAGCATAGAAATGTGGTATGCTATACCATATATGGAATGAAATGGAGATCAGTTATGAGTTATAGAGAATTATCTTTTGACAAAAACAGCGTTTTTCTGGTAACGGGCGGTGCGGGCTTT
>JAEDCX010000037.1 GCA_016293925.1 Lachnospiraceae bacterium
CAATGGGAGTTGCGGTGATTGTGTATTTTGTGGCGGTCATTAAGGTGAGCGGAACCGTAGAAGAGGATCTCATCAAGCTTCCGAAGGGACGTATTCTTGTCAGAATGGCAAAAAAAGTACATTTGTTGAAATAGAACTGGGAAAACAACATGGAAAAAGGGTGACCGGTGCGAAACCGTTCACCCTTTCTGTTATGATTCATCTGTTTCGGAGGTATCCGTTTCTGTAAAGCGGTCTTCTCCGGAATTGTTTTCCGTATTGTCCGGAAACAGTATTCGGACTTTCAGAATTCGTTTCTCATCCGTATCTTCTACGGTCAGCACCACACCGGTTGCGGTGGTGGCACTTTCTCCTTTCTCGGGAAGCTTATCCAGCAGTTCCATGACAAGCCCGCCGATGGAGTCATAGTCTTCACTGTCGAGAGAACACCCGAGGGCATCGTTCAGATCCGCAAGCTTCATACTGCCTTCCACGAGATATTCCCGGTCGGAGATGGTACGGATCTGTTCCGTTTCATCCTCGTCATATTCATCCCGGATCTCTCCAACGATTTCTTCCAGCAGATCTTCCATCGTGATCATTCCGACAGAGGTTCCGTATTCATCCAGAATGATAGAGACGTTCAAGGCTCGTTTTCGCATCTCCGGAAGCAGATCGGATGTTTTTTTCAGTTCATAGGTATAGTAGACGGGACGAATAATGTTTCGTACCCGGAAACTACGGCGGTTCTCCACCAGGAGGAAGTCTTTGATATTGACCATACCGATGATATGATCCTTATCTTTGTCATAGACCGGAACCCGGGTGTACATGTACTCGCGAAATGTGGCAAACAGATCGTGATACCGGGCATCCGCGCTGATGGTTACCATATCGATCCTGGGAATCATGATATCCCGCGCAACCGCATCGGAAAAGTCAAATACGTTGTAGATCATTTCCCGTTCTTCGGTTTCAATGACGCCATCCTCATGACTGACATCCACATAGGTACGCAGCTCGGTCTCGGTCATGGCGGCACGCTTGTGGCGGTCAAACCCAAAAATATGAAGCAGGCCTGTAGCGACGCGGTCCACCAGGAAAATCACAGGCGTCAGCAACATCATGAATCCATAGATGATTCTGGCGTAGGCAAGGGAAATGCGCTCCGCATTCATGGTGGCCCAGTTCTTCGGTATGATCTCTCCGAACAGGAGAACGAGAAACGTTAAGATACCTGTGGCGGCACCGACGTAGGCATTGCCGATGAGATCGATGGTAAGCGTGGTGGTAAGGGAGGAAGCAGCGATGTTGACGATGTTATTGCCGATCAGTATGGCGCTTAACATTTTGCTGTGACGGTCCAGAACCTTCTGCAGGATGACGGCTCTCTTTTTCTTGGCTTCCGCCAACGTCCGGATTTTCACGCGGTTCACCGTGGTGAGAGCGGTTTCGGCGGATGAGAAAAAGGCCGACAGAATCAGTAAGACAACGAGTATCAGGATTCGTATGACACCTGAAGTATCCAAAATTATTTCACTCCTTCTTGATGCAATGTAATAAATGAGATATATGAATCTTACCGAAAACCGTACACAATGTCAAGGATTCCCCCGGGACATGAATTCATTGAGAACAGGAATTTCTGGAGAACAGGGATTCAGGAAGAACAGGAATTCATATTTTACATTCGGACAGAATATACATAAGTGGTAGGGAGGGCTTGATATGAAACAGAGAATTACACCGATATTGAAAAGTCTTTTGATAGCGTATCTTCTGACAGGCGGATTGTTGCTGGTACTGGCACTGCTGTTGTATCGTTTTCACTTAAGCGAAGGTGTGGTAACCGGATGTATCGTTGCAATCTATGTGGTGGCTTCCTGCCTGGCAGGCTTTCTGATGGGGAAGAATGCGGGAGAACGCAAATTCCTGTGGGGGTTGCTGCAGGGCTTGCTGTATTTCAGTGTTCTGCTGCTCATCTCATTCATACTCAACAGATCGTTGTCGGATGCCGTGGCGGGGGTGTTTGCATCTCTGGCAATCTGCGGCGGAAGCGGGATGGTGGGCGGTATGCTGAGTTAGAGAAACGTACAGGCCGGATGGGGCGTGGGGCAATGCGGATGTTGATCTTCGTATTGAGGATGCCATCATTCCGTTACACATTGCAGATGAATTATCATTACTACTTGAAATGCGCAGAAGAATGTGCTATACTGACGCAGTATGAAAGGTTTAGGAGGCTATACGATGAAGCATATTAAGACATTGAATACAAGAGACTTAAAGGCATCCATGAAGAAGGGCGGATGTGGCGAGTGCCAGACTTCCTGTCAGTCAGCTTGCAAGACTTCCTGTACAGTAGGAAATCAGAGCTGTGAGAAAGTAAAATAATAGGAAGTTACATGAATAAGAGAAGTATTCGTAAGCAGCGATAACCTATCGCTGCTTATTATATGAAAAGGAAAAGAACATGATACATCAGTATAAGAATAACGGATACAACATCGTTATGGATGTGAACAGCGGCTGTGTTCATGTGGTGGATGATATAGTGTATAACATCATCCCGGTTGTGGAAGGTTTGCTGAAGGAGAATATGGACAAGGATCTGATCCGGGCTGCCGTTTTGTCAATGGAGGATATCGCATACGACGGAGAACAGGTTTCGGAAGCACTGGATGAGATTTTCGAGTTAAAAGAGAACGATATGCTCTTTACGGAAGACGAATATGAAGGGTACATCGATGCATTTAAGAACAGAGAGACGGTGGTGAAGGCACTGTGTCTTCATATCGCACATGACTGTAATCTTGCCTGCAGATATTGCTTTGCGGGAAAAGGAGAGTACAACGGCGACAAAGCCCTTATGAGTTTTGATGTCGGCAAAAAGGCACTGGATTTTCTGGTTCGTTCCAGCGGTAACCGTAGGAATCTGGAAGTGGATTTTTTCGGCGGAGAGCCGTTGATGAACTGGCAGGTGGTGAAAGACCTGGTCGCTTACGGAAGAAGCCTTGAGGAGCCGTACAACAAGCGGTTTCGGTTCACACTGACGACAAACGGTGTGCTGTTGAATGATGAGATTCTGGAGTTTGCCAACAAAGAGATGAGTAACATTGTTCTCAGTATTGACGGACGTAAGGAAGTCCATGATTACATGCGTCCGCACCGGGGAGGACAGGGGAGTTATGACGAGATCGTTCCGAAGTTCCGGAAAGTGGCCGAGAGCCGGGATGAGATGAATTATTATGTCCGGGGAACCTTTACCCAGAACAATCTGGACTTTGCCGCGGATGTCATTCATCTGGCTGATCTGGGATTCAAACAGATCTCGGTGGAGCCGGTTGTGGCAAAGCCGACAGAGGAATATGCCCTGAAGGAAGAGAATATTCCCCGGCTGATGGAAGAGTATGACAAACTGGCCCGGGAGATCATTCGGAGGAGAAAAGAGGGAAACGGCTTCAACTTCTTCCATTTCATGATCAATCTGGAAGGCGGTCCCTGTGTGGCAAAGCGATTAAGCGGATGCGGATCCGGAACCGAATATCTGGCGGTAACGCCCTGGGGTGATCTGTATCCCTGTCATCAGTTCGTCGGGAATGAGAAATTCCTGATGGGCAACGTGGATACCGGAGTGACCAATACGGAGCTTCGGGACATGTTCCGAAACAGCAATGTATATACCAAGGAAAAATGCAGAAACTGTTTCGCTAAGTTCTACTGCAGCGGCGGATGTGCGGCGAATGCATACAATTTCCATGGGAATATCAATGACGCATATGATCTGGGATGTGAATTGCAGAGAAAGCGTGTGGAATGCGCGATCATGATAAAGGCAGCTTTGGCTGACGAAGAATAAGGAGAGCGATAGAATGAGCAAAGTAAAGTCAATCATTGTATTATTTCTGACAGTGGCTTTGATCGGCGGACTTGGATTCATTGCCGTGTTTGGCGTCGGCGAAAATAAGACGGGTGCTGCCAGCAAGATCAAGCGCGGTCTGGATCTGGAGGGTGGTGTGAGCATTACCTTCGGGGTTGTGGGCGAGACGCCTGCAGCCACGGATCTGAACGATACTGTTTTCAAACTCAAACAGAGAGTGGACCGTATTGATACGGAGGCACAGGTATATCCGGAAGGCAATGACCGTATCAATGTGGAGATTCCGGGAGCCGATAATGCGGAGGAGATTCTGGAGGAACTGGGGCGTCCCGGTTCCCTGTATTTCATCCGGCACTACGCACCGGATAATACCACGCCCAACTACTCCTACGACAGTGCATCCGGTATGTATGTACTGGCAAGGGATCTGGATGAGATCATCGCAGATGGTTCCGCAATCCTGTCAGGTACGGATGTGAAGAGTGCCACTGCAAGAACCAGCAAGAATGATTATAGTCAGGTTGAATATGTGGTGGAACTGGTGTTTACTCCGGAAGGTGCGAAGATCTTTGCGGAGGAGACGACCGCGGCATATGAGAGAGGCAGAGATTCCATTGCAATCTATTATGACGGAGAGCTGATCTCTGTTCCAAACGTACAGAATCCGATCACATCAGGTACCGGCATTATCTCCGGACAGGCTTCCATGGAGGAGGCTGAGAAACTGGCTTCCAATATCCGTATCGGTGGACTGAGTCTGGAATTGGAAGAACTGCAGTCCAAGGTTGTGGGGGCACAGCTGGGTATGGATGCCATTGACACCAGTGTGAAAGCAGGTATCATCGGACTGATTATCGTTATGGTCTTCATGATTGCAGTATACTGGATTCCCGGTGTGGCTTCCGCTCTTGCCCTTGCAATCTATACGATTCTGGTTCTGTTGACCATGAATGCATTTGAACTGACGCTTACCCTGCCGGGTATCGCAGGTATCATCCTGTCCATCGGTATGGCAGTGGATGCCAACGTTATTATTTTCGCCAGAATCCGGGAAGAACTCGGAACCGGTAAAACTGTGAGAAGCGCCATTGATATCGGATTCAAAAAGGCGTTGTCGGCCATTTTGGACGGTAACATCACAACTCTGATAGCCGCATTTGTACTGATCTGGTTCGGTACAGGCAGTGTGAAGGGCTTTGCCATTACCCTTGCGATTGGTATAGTGTTATCCATGTTTACGGCACTTGTGATCACGAGGCTGATCTTAAAAGCATTATATGGGATCGGGCTTCGTTCCGAGAAATTGTATGGAGCCACCAAAGAACACAAAACGGTGGATTTCCTCAAGAGAAAAGCATTGTTCTTCGGCGTGTCTGCCGCTTTGATTGTGGCCGGAATCGTGGGCATGATTGCTTTCAAGGCGCAGGGAAAAGGATCTCTGAATTATGGTCTGGAGTTTGCGGGAGGAACAACAATAACCGTTCCCATGAACGAAGAGTATACATTGGAGAGAGTCAATAAGGAGATTGTTCCGGAGGTTGAGAAGGTCATTGGCTCCGGAGATATCCAGACCCAGACCGTCAAGGGAACAACAGACGTGATTATTAAGACAAGAACCCTGAATTCCGATGAGCGTACTGAATTGGAGACGGTTTTGCGGGATACCTTTGACATTGCAGAGGATAAGGAGATCGGTCAGGATACCATCGGTGCTACGATCAGCAATGAGATGAGACGGAATGCTGTCATTTCCGTTGCCATAGCAACCCTGTGCATGTTATTGTACATCTTTATCCGATTCAGGGATTTCCGTTTTGCAACCAGTGCAGTTGTCGCATTGCTGCATGACGTATTGGTAGTGCTTGCATTCTATGCATTGTTCCGAGTTTCCGTTGGCAATACCTTTATTGCCTGCATGCTGACCATTGTCGGATACTCCATCAATGCCACCATCGTTATTTTCGATCGTATCCGTGAGAACATGAAGAGCATGACCAAGAAGGATGATCTGAAAGAGGTGGTGAATAAGTCCATCACACAGACGCTGACCCGAAGCATTTATACTTCTTTCACTACCTTTGTGATGGTGCTTGTCCTGTTCATCATGGGAGTAAACTCCATCAGACTCTTTGCCCTGCCGTTGATGGTAGGTATTGTATGCGGTGCCTATTCCTCCGTATGTATCACAGGTGCACTGTGGTATGTGATGAAGAAGAGAATCGGCGCCGGCAAAACGAAATAATTTGCTGCCATTTGACAGATTTCAAACAGAGCACCCGTGCACTCATCAAAGTGTACGGGTGTTTTTGGAAAATGGATCTCGCAATCTCTGTCCTGAAAATGCGAGGATATACACAGGAATATTCTGTATGATGGGCATATCAAACAAGAAAGGAGCAGTCATATGGGATGGGTTCAGGGTATGAACGAAGCTGTAAACTACATTGAAGAACATATTCATGTCAAAGTTATCGATGTGGCATTAAAGTATGGATATGATTCACCTCCGCCTTTAGCAGAGCATTTCAGATGATTCATGGCATTTCGCCTATTCGTGCATTTGACACCTGGGCAAAGGCGGGTGTATATTATGTTAGAACCGAGGCGATGGTGTTTGGCTTCGATGTGAGACTGGAGGGGGAATTCGATACGGATACCCCGGAATCAGAGTATGTGCTTGTTCTGGATGATACAGGAAAGCCGCTCAGCACCTGCCGTATCCATGCACTTCCGGAGGAAGGCATCCGTAAGATCATTATTACAAGCCGTGATGAGGCAGTCGGATTCTATGAGAAGCTGGGATATCGGGCGGACTATTCCAAAGATTGCCGTGCGCTCTTTCCAACGGCAAGGAAAAAGGAGAATGAGACGCCCAAAAAGCCGGATCCGAGGTTCGTGATTGTGTACATGGAGAAAGAGATTATTTTGCCAAACGGAGGATAATGTATGTTTCATTATGACTATAAGACAACAGGAACCTGCTCCAGCATGATTCATCTGGATCTGGATGGAGAGATTGTCCGGAATGTGACCTTTGACGGTGGCTGTAACGGCAATCTCAAGGCGATCGGCCTGCTGGTGGAAGGGCAGACTGTCGATTATATTGTGGAGAAATTGTCCGGCAATCTCTGCGGATTCAAACAGACATCCTGTGCGGATCAGTTAAGCAAGGCAGTCAGGGCAGCGAGAATTGCGCTGGCAGAACAGTAGAGCAATTCGAGGGACCGATTGTGGACAAATGGTTTATCTATGCGAAAAGAGCAGATTTTGACAGACTGGCGCGGGAATTCCGGATTGATCCCGTGACTGCGCGCATTCTGCGGAACCGGGATGTGGTCGGAGATGAGGAAATCAGACAATATCTCTACGGTACATTGGAGGATCTGAACGATCCCCATACAATGAAGGATGTGGACAAGGCGGCGGAACTCCTGTGGGAGGCAGTCAGGAATCATCGGAAGATCCGGGTGATCGGAGATTATGATATTGACGGAGTCTGTTCTACCTACATCCTTGTTAAAGGTCTGCGAATGCTGGGAGCGGATGTGGACTACGCGATTCCGCACCGGGTGGCAGACGGATATGGACTGAACATGGCGCTTGTGGAGCAGGCATACGAATCCGGGCGGGAATTACTGATTACCTGTGATAACGGAATCGCCGCTGCAGAACAGATCGCCTATGCCAAAACAAAGGGAATGACGGTGGTGGTAACGGATCATCATGAGATTCCCTACGAGGAGACAACGGACGGAGGACGAACCTATCTGCTGCCACCGGCAGACGCCGTAGTGGATCCGAAACAGGAGGACTGTCCCTACCCGTTTGCAGAGATCTGCGGCTGCGTGGTGGCGTGGAAACTGATGCAGGTGATGTATGAGAGGGCACCGGTTCCGGTTCCGGAGGATTTTCTGGAGATCGCAGCGTTTGCAACGATTGGGGATGTGATGGAACTGCGGAAGGAAAACCGCATCATTGTACGTTTCGGTCTGCGGCAACTTTCCGATACCGGGAATATCGGTCTGCGGGCGCTGATGGATGTATGCGGCCTTAGCGGGGAAACATTGACACCGTATCATGTGGGATTTGTAATGGGTCCCTGCATGAATGCCACGGGACGTCTGGACACGGCGGAGAGAGCTTTGCGTCTCCTGCTGACAGAGGACCGGGGGGAAGCGGTAGCCATTGCAACAGATCTGAAGGAACTGAATGACAGCAGGAAATCACTGACCCTGCAGGGAACGGAGCAGGCCATCCGTATGGTGGAGGAAACCGGGTTGGGAACCGACCGTGTTCTGGTGGTTTATCTTCCCGAATGTCACGAGAGTCTGGCAGGCATTATCGCGGGACGACTGCGGGAACGGTTTTGTAAGCCGGTATTCGTGCTGACGGATGGAGAAGAGGGTGTGAAAGGTTCCGGACGGAGTATAGAAGCCTATTCCATGTACGAGGAGTTAAGTAAATGCAGGGAACTTCTGACCAGATTCGGCGGTCACAGGATGGCTGCGGGGCTGTCTCTTGAGAAAGAGAATGTGGATGCACTGCGGCGTATGCTGAACGAAAACTGCACGCTGACAGAAGAGGATATGATTCATAAAGTCTATATCGATATGAAACTGCCGCCCGCCTACGTCACCGAGAAACTGATTCATGAGTGGGAACTGCTGGCTCCCTTCGGAAACGGTAATGCAAAACCCGTATTCGGACTGGGCGGTATGAAGCTGTTGTCCATGAATATCATCGGCAGGAACCGGAATGTGTGCCGGTTGACAGTACAGGATCCGGAAGGAAGAAGATACGGAATGATCCGTTTCGGTGATCCTGCACAGCTGCAGGACTATATCAAAGAGCGGTTCGGGGAAGAACAACTTGACAGGCTGATGCGGGGAGCAGAGAATGAAGTGATTCTGAACGTTCTCTATTACCCCTCTATCAACGAATTTCGCGGGAAAAAAGAGATTCAGCTGGAGATGCTGAGTTTTCAGGCATAATGATACAGTAGAAAGACCAAGGACGAATCCTTGGCCTTTCTGCTTCTTATGAGGGGGGAGATAGTAGTTTTTCAACTATCTGAATACAACTATAATCGATAATTGTGACGAAAGTGTGTCTACTTTCTGAAAAAAAGAGAAAGAAAGTATTATGAAATCATATATTTGATTTCCCGAAAATTTTATTTCGGGAAAGTCGGAAGCGTGATATAATGAAAATGTATGACCATATCAGACATGGAGAAACTACACAATGGGTCGAGAGTATGCAAATATCATCGTTGATATTTCCCATGAAAAACTGGATAAGACATTTCAATACCGGATACCGGAGCGATTGCAGGATCAGATTGAACCGGGGATGCGGGTAATGATCCCTTTCGGAGCCGGCAATAAGCTGATTCAGGGGTATGTGATGGAATGTGGTGATACGCCGGAGTATGATCCCGGTAAACTGAAAGAAATCGAATCTGTGGCAGCAGGACAGGTTACTGCGGAGAGTACGGCGATCCGTCTGGCGGTCTGGATGAAGGAGCAGTACGGTTCCACCACGAATCAGGCGCTGAAAATGGTACTTCCCGTGAAGAAGACTGTCAAAGGAATCGTGAAAAAGACGATTGTCAGCAATATGGACCGTGCCCGGTGGCAGACTGCACTGGAAGGATATGAGCGAAAACATCAAGAGGCGAGAATCCGTCTTGCAAAGGAATTGATGGAACAGAACCGTCTTCCCTACGAACTGGTAACGGATAAACTGGGCGTGTCATCCGCGATGCTTCGTTCTATGGAAGAAAAGGGGCAGATCCGGGTGGAGAGTGAGAATCAGTACCGGAATCCGATCGGTGATATTCGACGGGAAGAACCCCTTGCATTGAGTTCGGAGCAGCAGGCGATCGTAGACGACATCATGTCCCACCGGCGCAAGGGGCATGGGAGAAAATACCTGATCCAGGGGATTACCGGCAGTGGCAAGACGTTGGTGTATATCCATCTGATCCGGCAGGTCATTGAGATGGGGCAGCAGGCCATTGTATTGATTCCGGAGATTGCCCTGACTTACCAGACGGTGCTCCGGTTCTACAAAGCCTTCGGAGACCGGGTTACTGTGGTGAATTCCAGACTTTCTCCCGGAGAGAAATACGATCAGTTTATGCGTGCGAAGCAGGGAGAGGTGGATGTGGTCATTGGACCACGGTCTGCTCTTTTCGTTCCCTTTGAGCGGCTGGGTATGATTATTATGGATGAAGAGCATGAGGGCAGCTACAAAAGTGAAACGATGCCGAAATATCATGCCAGAGAGGTTGCTTTTGAACTGGCATCCTATTATAATGCCAGTGTTGTGCTGGGATCTGCCACACCGTCCCTGGAAGCCAATTATCTGTGTGAGCAGGGGCAGATGACGAAATACAGACTGACCCGCCGGCTGACGGGCGGGACGCTGCCCGAAGTTCATATTGCGGATATGCGCAGGGAACTAAAGGAAGGGAACCGATCGATTTTCAGCAGACAGCTGCATGAGATGATGGAAGAACGGCTTCGGAGAAAAGAGCAGATTATTCTGTTCCTGAACCGGAGAGGATATTCCGGATTCGTGTCCTGCAGAACCTGCGGAGAGGTAATGCAATGTCCACATTGTGACGTGTCACTGTCGGAACACAGAAATGGTACGCTGGTGTGTCATTATTGCGGATACACCATTCGGAAACCGGAGACATGCCCGTCCTGCAATTCCCGATATCTCATGGGATTCAAAGCGGGAACACAGCAGATTGAAGAAGCTTTGTGGCGGGAGTTCCCGGAGGGAAAAACACTCCGTATGGATGCGGACACCACCAGACAGAAGGACAGCTATGAAGAGATCTTGTCTGCGTTTGCCAATCGGGAAGCAGATATCCTGATCGGAACGCAGATGATTGTGAAGGGACATGATTTCCCGGGTGTAACACTGGTAGGAATATTGGCTGCGGATCTGTCTTTGCACGTCAATGATTTCCGGGCAGGAGAGAGAACCTTTCAGCTACTGACCCAGGCGGCGGGAAGGGCCGGCAGAGGACAGCTTCCGGGGGATGTAGTGATTCAGACCTATCAGCCGGAGGATATGTATATCCAATATGCATCCAGGCAGGATTATGACGGATTCTACCGGGAAGAACTGGAATACCGGGAACTGATGGAGTATCCTCCCGTTGCCCATATGATGTGCGTACAGGCATTTGCCACGGAGGAGCGCAGGGGACTCGGACTGATTACAAAGCTGACGAAAGAATTGCGGATAGCCGCGAAGCAGGGCGGATCGCTTCCTACGGGGGAGCGGAAACCGGAACCGGGAGGAGCCGGAACCGTATCCGTGATTGGACCGGCACCGGCCGGCGTCGGTAAAGTGAAGGATGTATACCGGTTTGTGTCCTATGTGAAAAGTCCGGACAGGCAGGTACTTGTAAGGCTAAAGGACGATCTGGAGCGGGTGATCCGGGAACTTCCGTTGACGGATCGGGAATATGTACAATTTGATTTTGATCCAATGAATATATAGGAGAGAAGAACAATGGCAATCAGAAACATAAGACAATACGGAGACAGTGTATTAGAGAAACGGTGTAAGGAAGTGACGGAGATGACACCGCGTACGATCGATCTGATCAATGACATGATCGAGACCATGTATGAAGGAAACGGCGTTGGCCTGGCTGCGTGCCAGGTGGGAATACTCAAGAGAATCGTCGTGATCGATACAACCGGCGAGGATCTTCATATTCTCATCAATCCACGGATCGTGGAACAGAGCGGGGAGCAGACCGGAAGCGAAGGCTGTCTGAGTCTGCCCGGCAAATCCGGTATCGTGACCAGACCCAACTATGTGAAATGTGTCGCGTTGAATGAGAAGATGGAGCCCATCGAACTGGAGGGAACTGAATTGCTCGCTAGGGCAATCTGCCATGAACTGGATCATCTGGACGGTCATATGTATGTGGAGAAGGTTCAGGGAGAACTGTCAGAAGTGTCCTATGACGAGGACGGGGAGGAAGCATGAGAATCGTTTTTATGGGTACGCCGGACTTCGCGGTTGGTGCATTGGAGGCGATTATTGCGGCGGGACATGATGTGGCAGCCTGTGTGACCCAGCCGGATAAACCAAAGGGACGGGGCAAGGAGATTCAGTGTCCGCCGGTGAAGGAATGTGCCATCAAGCATCATATTCCCGTGTTTCAACCAGAACGGGTGAAAGAACCGGAGGCGGTGGAACAGTTACGAAGCTATGATGCGGATATGTTTGTTGTGGCAGCGTTCGGACAGATTCTGTCCGGTGAGATTCTGCATATGCCCCGTTTCGGGTGCGTGAATATCCATGCTTCTCTGCTGCCGAAGTACAGAGGTGCAGCGCCCATCAACTGGGCCATCATCAACGGAGAAGAGAAAACCGGTGTCACCATCATGCAGATGAATGAAGGGGTTGATACCGGTGATATGCTCATGGCCCGGGAGGTTGTGATCGAACCGAAAGAAACGGCAGCCACACTGTTTGATAAACTGGCGCAGTGCGGAGCCGAATTGATTGTCAGTGCCATTCCGTTGCTGGAACAGGGGCTGCTGAAACCGGTTCCCCAGGAGGAAGCACTTGCCAGCAAGGCCAGAATGCTGCACAAAGAACTGGGGCACATGAATTTTGCAATGTCGGCCGTGCAGATCGAGCGGCTGATCCGCGGCTTGAATCCATGGCCGGGCGCATACACCCACTATCAGGGCAAAACGCTGAAAGTATGGGATGCGGATGTGGAGAGTGGCAGCGGGAATCCGGGTAGCGTAGCGTTTGTGGAACGAGACCGGATCGGTGTATACACTGCAGAGGGGATTTTGGTTCTGCGGGAGATCCAGCTGGAGGGGAAGAAGAGAATGCCGGTGAAAGATTTCCTGCTGGGGAATCCGGTCACGGCAGGAGAAATGTTTGGTTAGATGAGGTGATTTGGTATGATTCTTTTGAATGCGAATGTGGATTCCATCATGTATGGACCCGGCTATGGGTATGGATACTGGTATTATTTTGACTGGACTTATCTGCTTCTGATTGTTGCAGCGCTGTTCTCTGTCATTGCATCCGTGAAGGTAAACAGCACCTTCAGTAAATATTCCCGCATACGCAGTATGTCAGGTATGACGGGGGCGCAGACCGCACAGCAGATGTTGCAGAATGCCGGTATATATGATGTCAGAATCGAACGTGTCTCGGGACATCTGTCAGACCATTACGATCCGAGAAATAAAGTGCTTCGACTGTCTGATTCCACCTATTCCGACTGCTCTGTGGCAGCGGTGGGAGTCGCCGCCCACGAGTGCGGTCATGCGATCCAGCATGATGTTGGATATGGTCCGCTGGTATTGCGGTCCACGCTGATTCCGATTGCAAATGTGGGATCCAGAATCGGAATTCCTCTGGTCATTCTGGGAGCAATTCTGGGGTTTCATTCCATCCTGATCCAGATCGGTATTCTCGTATTTTCGATCTCCGTTCTGGTCCAACTGGTTACTCTTCCGGTTGAGATCAATGCGTCCAGACGTGCTGTGAAACTATTGGGGGAGCACAGGATCCTGTCCGATCAGGAATTGCCGTATTGCCGTAAGGTTTTGACAGCTGCGGCGATGACATATGTTGCGGCAGCGGCTTCTGCGGTGCTGTCACTCATCCGTCTGATTGTACTGTTCGGGAACAGGAAAAAGGATTGATTCTGCAGAAAGGTATGGTTGCGGGTATGGCTTCACAGGAGACACCAAGAGCCATTGTGCTGGAGATGCTTCTGCTGGCGGAAAAAGAGCAGGAGTTTTCCAATCAGCTGTCAGCTGATATTTTAAATAAATATGATTATTTCAAACAGCAGGACAAGGCGTTTATCAACCGACTGTTCACGGGATGCGTGGAACGCAGGATCGAACTGGATCATGTGATCAATTCCTATGCCGGAACGAAAACCAACAGGATGAAGCCGGTGGTACGCAATGCCTTGAGGATGGGAGTGTATCAGCTGCTGTATATGGATCGTGTGCCGGAATCGGCCGCGTGCAATGAGACGGTCCGTCTGGTACGGATGAGAGGACTGGGGGGGCTTGCAGGCTTTGTGAACGGTACCTTGAGAAGTATCGCAAGGAATCTGGAAACACTGCGAAACCGGAAGGCTCCGGAGACGGAAGAGGAACTGTCCATTGCGTATTCCATGCCGGAGTGGATTGTCAACCGCCTGATCCGCCAGTACGGTCGGGAAACGGCAGAGACCGTCATGAGAGACATGCTTCAGGAGAAACCGGTCACCATTCGGATGGATGAACGTCTGAACCGGGAGGAGCAGGCAACACTGGCACGTAAGATTGCGGATGCAGGGATTCTCATTGATCAGCACCCATATCTTGCGTATGCATATACGCTGCAACATATAGACGGCATGTACCGGGTGCCGGGATTTGCAGAGGGACAGATTCAGGTGGCTGATGTCAGTTCGATGCTGGTGGCAGAGATTGCCGGAGTGCCGAAGGGCGGCAGGATTCTCGATACCTGTGCGGCGCCGGGCGGCAAGACGCTGCATGTGGCGGCCAAATTGGGTGGAACAGGATCAGTCCTTGCAAGAGATGTATCGGAATACAAAGTCGGTCTGATTCGAGAGAACGTGGACAGAATGCAGTATACGAACGTAACAACACAGGTATGGGATGCCACGGTTCCGGATCCTGACTGCGTTGGGAAGATGGATGTGGTGATCGTGGATGCACCCTGTTCCGGATTAGGTATCATCGGTAAAAAAGCAGACATCAAATATCATACCTCGGAAGAGGATATCCGTGGATTAAGCAGTATACAGAGAAAGATATTGTCTGTGGTGCAGAAATATGTCAAACCGGGCGGAACGCTGATTTATTCCACCTGTACATGGACTGCGGAGGAGAATTGGGAGAACCGCAGGTGGTTTCTGGAGCATTACGCTTTTGAACCGGAATCCATTGATCCATATATTCCGGAACAGCTCCGGTGCGGGGACAGCGCGGAGGGTCATCTGCAGTTCCTGCCGGGAGTACACAGGACAGACGGCTTCTATATCAGCCGATTCAGGAGATGTGAATGAAATACGATGTGAAGTCTATGACGCTTCAGGAATTAACGGAAGAGATGAAGGATTGCGGGAAACCTGCATTTCGTGCGAAACAGATCTATGACTGGCTCCATGTGAAACTGGTGCGAAACTATGGAGAAATGAAGAATCTTGGCAGGGATATGATCGAATACCTTGACGAGCATTATCCGCTCTACGCGGTAAAACCGGTTGAAACACTTACCTCACAGGAAGACGGAACGAAGAAGTTCCTCTTTGAACTGCATGATGGCAATATCATAGAAAGTGTGTGGATGCAGTATAAACATGGGAATTCCGTATGCATCTCATCCCAGGTTGGCTGCAGGATGGGGTGCCGGTTCTGCGCTTCCACACTGGACGGACTGGTACGCAGTCTGACACCTTCCGAGATGCTGGATCAGATCTATGCGATTACGCTACTGACAGGACAGAAGGTAAGTAACGTGGTTATTATGGGCTCCGGTGAACCGCTGGACAATTATGACAACCTGCTGCGTTTCCTGACATTGATTTCGGATGAACACGGTCTGAACATCAGCGCCAGGAATATTACGGTCAGTACCTGCGGACTGATTCCCAGGATGATGGAACTGGCGAATCAGAAACTCCAGATTACGCTGGCGGTATCCCTGCACGCACCGAATCAGGAGCGCAGAAGCGCACTGATGCCGATTGCCAACCGGTATGAGATCCACGAGGTGGTAGATGCCTGCAGATACTATTTTGAACAGACCGGAAGGCGGATTACGTTTGAATACAGTCTGGTGGCGGGGGAGAATGATTCCGAAGAGAACGCCATGGAACTGGCAGGACTGATCCGTGGGATCAACTGTCATGTGAACCTCATTCCGGTCAATCCGATCAAAGAGCGGTCGTATCGAGAGTCCACGGCCGGGGCGGTCCGGGCTTTCAAAAATAAACTTGAAAAGTCAGGAATACATGTTACTATAAGAAGAGAAATGGGCAGGGATATCAATGGTGCCTGCGGACAGCTGAGACGAAGCTATAAGGAGAAACAGTGCTGAAAACATTTTCGATAACTGATATAGGTCAGAGAAGAAATCTGAATCAGGATTATACGTTTACATCGGAACGGCCGGTGGGGAATCTTCCGAATCTGTTCATTGTGGCAGACGGAATGGGAGGACACAAGGCAGGCGATTATGCATCCAAATGTACGGTTGAAACAATTGTGGAGACGGCAAGGGAATGCAAGGCAGAGAATCCGGAGACGATTATCCAGGAAGCGGTGGAGGCAGCCAACCGGAAGGTTTACGATACGTCTCTTGCCAATGAAGATATGAACGGAATGGGATCCACCGTGGTGGTGGCGACCTGCAGACCGGACGGGGAACTGATCGTAGCCAATGTGGGGGACAGCCGATTGTATCTGATCGGTCATAAGATCGAACAGATTACAAGGGATCACTCGCTGGTGGAAGAGATGGTCAGATGCGGGAGTCTTACCAGAGAGGATGCCCGGAACAGAAAAGACAAGAATATCATTACCAGAGCAATTGGCGTCAGTGAGACTGTGGAGATGGACTTTTTCCATGTGCGCCTACAGGAAGAAGATATGATTCTCATGTGTTCGGATGGACTGACCAATATGCTGGAAGATACAGAAATCAAGATGATTGTGGACAGCAGGAATGATATTGTCGGGAAAGCACAGGAATTGGTGAACGCAGCCAATCGGAATGGCGGAAAAGACAATATTGCGGTTGTATTAATCGAACCCTTTGCGAAAAATGCATAATCCGGAAAAGGTGAGTATATGGTCAAGATAGGAATGATGATCGGTGACCGCTACGAGATTCTTGAGAAGATCGGTACGGGCGGAACCTCTGATGTATATAAGGCAAAATGCCACAAATTGAATCGTTTTGTTGCCGTGAAGGTGTTGAAGCAGGAATTCAGCGAGAATACCTCTTTTGTGCAGAAATTCCGTACGGAAGCGCAGGCGGCAGCAGGTCTGATGCATGCCAATATTGTAAATGTGTATGATGTCGGGGAAGAAGGCGGAATCTACTACATTGTTATGGAGCTGGTAGAAGGCATCACCCTGAAGAAATATATTGAGAAAAAGGGGCGGCTTTCCGTGAAGGAAGCGGTCAGCATAGCGATACAGGTATCGCTCGGAATCGAGGCGGCACATAACAATCATATTATCCACAGAGATATCAAGCCCCAGAATATTATTATTTCCAAGGAAGGCCGTGTGAAGGTAACGGATTTCGGAATCGCCAAAGCGGCCAGCAGCAATACGATTACCTCCAATGTCATGGGAAGCGTACATTATACCTCCCCGGAGCAGGCTCGTGGGGGATATTCGGATGCCAAGAGTGATATTTACTCGTTGGGTATCACGTTGTTTGAGATGTTAACGGGTCGTGTGCCGTTTACCGGTGACACGACGGTGGCCATTGCCATAAAGCATATTCAGGAGGAGATGCCTTCTCCGCGGCAGTTTGTACCGGATGTCCCGGTAAGTGTAGAGAAGATTGTCCTGAAATGTACCCAGAAGGTACCTGACAAGAGATACCTGTCCATGGCAGAACTGATTGAAGATTTGAAAAAATCACTGATGACCCCGGATGATGATTTTGTGAATATGCCGGAGAAAAGTCGTTCTGCCGTTCACACCAATACCATGACGGTGGAAGAGAGAAATGCGGCAAATGGGAATCGGGAGACGGCTGCCGGAATCCCCAGTCGGGAGACGGTGAAAGAGGTCAAACCGGGAAGTTTGGCATCCGGTACACCGGTGAGAAATACCGGGGATCGCAGACCGGTTCCGGTACGGGACGAAGAAAATGTGGGCGGAACCCGGATGTGGGATGCCGGACAGGTCAGTGCACAGACACCCGAATATACACAGACTGTGCAGGAAGGCCACAGAATCAGAACGAATCAGAGTCCGGACGGAACAAACGGTGGTCAGCAGAGAACCGGGAAAAAGACGTCCGGGAAACCCGCCGGAAAGAGAACGGCGGAGAGCGAAGACAGGACAGAGCGGATACTGACAACGGCGGTCGTTGTGATTGTGATTTTGATTGCTCTGATTGTCATCTATATTTTTGCCAGAATGTCCGGTGCTTTCGACAAAAAGGGCGGGAACGGAACCGGTACCGAGATCGGATCCGGAAGCAACAGCGGCAACGAACAGAGCAATGGACAGAACGGCGACATGAACGGGACGGATCCGTCCGGCAAAACAGGAATCGAGATTCACGATGTGGTCGGTATGATGAGGAGTGCGGCCAAGGTGAATCTGACAGAACAGGGATTCAAGGTAGATATTGTGGAAATCGAGGATGAGAATGTGGATTTCGGACATGTAATCTCGCAGAATCCGAAAGCGGGTACGCGGGCAGAACTCGGAACCACGGTAACAATTACCGTCAGCCTCGGAAAAGTGGTGGAACAGGTAGCGATCCCTGTGTTGTTGGGACGAACGGAAGAAGAGATTGTGGATGTGGTAGAAGGCGCAGGACTGCATCTGGGCGAGATTACCTACGAGTATAACGACACATATAAGGAAGGGCTGGTATGCAGCTTCAATTATCCGGCGGATCAGGTTATCACGGTTCCGAAGGGAACGGAGATCAATGTAGTGATTTCCCTGGGACCGAAGACGGTCATGTACTATTATGACCTGTATGTAACGGAGCCGGCAGGCTATAAATACGATGATGCCGTAGTGGAACTGGTTGGAAATGACGGTACGGTGCTGTATAAAGCAGAGGCACCGGTGATCTTTCCGCTGTCGGCGCATATCGGGAATATCAGAAACATCAGTTCCGGCACGATCAAGGTGTCCTACAAGGTTGACGGTATTGCCTATGATTCCAACGGATACGGATATATTACCTATGAAACCAAAACAGTGGAGACACCGGTCTCATTTACGAAGGAATAGCCCATGACAAGTAAGATCATCAAAGGAATTGCCGGATTCTATTACTGTGTGGGGGACGAAGGTGTTGTCTATGAATGTAAGGCAAAGGGAGTATTCCGCAATGAAAAGATGAAACCGCTGGTCGGGGATGATGTGGAGATTGTGATTCTGGATGCAGAGAATCATAAAGGGAATATTGTGGAGATTCTGCCCCGCAGGAATGAACTGGTGCGGCCGAATGTTGCCAATGTAGATGGTGCGCTGGTGATTTTCGCAGTGAAACAGCCGGAACCGAATCTGAATCTCTTGGACCGATTCCTGATTATGATGGAGCAGAGGGACCTGCCCTGTGCGATTTGCTTTAACAAAGAGGATATGATAACCGAAGCGGAAAAAAAGCAGCTTGCTTCCGTCTATGGGGGGACGGATTATCCGATTTTCCACACCAGTGCAAGAAATCGTTCCGGTGTGGAGGAACTGGTGGAATTCATGCGGGGGAAAACCTGGGTGGTTGCAGGCCCCAGCGGAGTTGGCAAGTCTTCCCTGATCAATTGTCTTCAGGACCATACTGTGGTTCTGACCGGGGAGATCAGCCACAGAAATGAGAGAGGAAAGCATACCACCAGACACAGTGAGATCTACCCTGTGGACAGCAACACATATATTATGGACACTCCCGGATTCACATCATTGGATGTGTTCTCTGTGGAGAAAGAATCTCTGCGTTTCTATTATCCGGAATTCGACGCATATGAAGGAACATGCAGATATGTGGGATGTACTCACATACATGAGCCTGGCTGCAGTGTGCAGGAGGCTGTTGCAGCAGGGAAGATCAATCAGATCCGGTATGAGAATTACCGGATTATCTTTCAAGAATTGATGAACAAGAGGAGATACTAGTGTGAAAAATCAATGTATTCTGTCACCGTCGATTTTGGCGGCGGATTTTGCATGTCTTGGCGAGGAAGTGAGAGCAGCAGTCAGGGGTGGCGCCGAGTATATACATTTTGATGTGATGGATGGGGCATATGTTCCGTCGATTTCGTTCGGAATGCCCGTATTGAAGTCAGTGCGCAGTGTGACGGATCGGAAATTGGATGTGCACCTTATGATTATGGAACCGGAACGATACATTGAGGAATTCGTCAGATGCGGCGCAGACCTCATTACAGTTCATCTGGAGACACTGCAAGACCCGGAGAGGACGTTCCGGATGATTCGGAGTCTGGGCGTGAAGGCTGGCGTAGCCATCAACCCCGAGACTTCAGTACATACAGTGATTCCATATCTTTCCATGGTGGATATGGTGCTCATCATGACGGTTCGTCCTGGATTCGGGGGACAGAAATATCTGGATTCCTGCACCGAGAAGATACGGATTGTGAGAGATGCCATCACCCAGAAGGGACTGTCGACGGATGTTGAAGTGGACGGTGGGATCAACGATGATACCCTCCCGATTGTACTGGAGGCAGGAGCCAATGTGATTGTGATGGGATCCTCTGTATTTCGTGGCGATGCCTATGAGAATGCAAAGCATTTTATGGAGATGCTGAAGAATCGATAACGGAATGAGAAACTGATGTATGGTTTGGTTATAGAGGTGAGAATGAGAAAAGTAGTATCGGTTGTACTCTGTATCTGCATGCTGACTGTTATGGCAGGGTGCGGTAGTGAGGGAGAGACAAAAGAAACAGCGGGACCGTCCGGAAGTCTGCAGACGCCGGAGGCTTCCGAACCGTCTGCTGTGGCCCCGGATAACCCGGAGAGCGGGGAAGATCCGGATGTGTCGCAGGAAGCGTACGATGACAGCAGAATCATCGAAACGGTGCACGAGGAGCTGGAAACGGATCAGGGGACGATTGTGTTTTGCATTCCGAATCTTGAGGATGATTCGCCGGATGCGGAAGCAGTCAATGCGGATATCAATGACTGGCTTGCAGAGAGCATCCGGGAAGAGATGGAATACTTTTCTGAGTATGGTTATACAGAGATGTCAGGCGTCAGCTGGGAGTCGCATTGGACAGGAAGCATTCTGAGTCTGGTAATCAGAGCAGGATACTATGGAACCGGAGATTTCTACCGGGTGTATCACTATGACTTCGCACAGGACAGGCGGTTGGATAACCGGGATATTCTGTCCATGTTATCAGTGGACGCAGAGGAACTTGAGAGGGCCGCAAAGCATACGGTTGCCGGAGTATTTGATGAACAGTATAATGATATCGAGTGGTGTCTGGATGGAGAGGGCGGTATCGAACGCAGCAATATTGATGCGTACTATCAGTATCTCCTGATGGAACGCTGCAACAGTCTTGCAGAGGTCACTGTGGACAATCTGATGATCTATCCTGCAGACGGAAACTGGAATATGATTGTGAAACTCTACATTCCGGCCGGGTGCGGGGAAATCTACATGCCGCATGAGATTCTGTTTGACACACCGGACGGAACCGTAACAGTTTCAGAAGGCGGGATTACGGCCAAGCTGGAGAATAACGAGATTACGGTTTGCTTTACGGATTCGGAAGATATTAGGGGATATCTGGAGAACGATGTAATACTGACACCCGGATATGAGATTCAGTATGGGCATGAATATACGATTGCCGGTACCTATTCGAACTATAAAGGCATCGGACTGTATTCCCTTGGACTGGACTGTTATCCGATGCTGTTCATGGTAACGGAAGAGGGGAGACTGGAATTTGCCGATGTCCTGCGCCAGGTGCAGGGGGGATATTTTGCAGCAAGTCCGATTCCGTATATCGGTGGGGTAACGGAGCTGAGAGCAGAGGTGGTGGAATCCCTGTACGAATATGAGTATCCTACACTGATGTTCTGCATGGACGGAGAATGGTATGATATTCTGGACTGGGGCATTATGAGCATCTCTTCGCTGGACGAACTGATCTGCGCGGATTGTACCTGGAATTGTTCCATGGTTGACACAAATGGAGATTCTCATGAGATCACATGGGATCTGACCGAATATCTTGACTGCTTCGGCAGTTTCAAACTGTATGATCTCAACATGGTTACCGGCGAGATCCTGGAGGTGGAAGGATCCCTTTCCTATTTGGGAGCGACGGACGAAGGGGTAATATTTGATTTCCTGCTGTGGAGCAGCGATGGGATGTCAAACAGTTACGAAGGAACTCTGGTGCTGTTCCGGCAGGAGTTTGATTATGACTATATGTCTGTCCGGGTATTATCCGGTTATGACTTGTTTGGAGATACTGATGAACCTGTGAATCTCGTCAGAGGGGTTGGCTGACAGAGGCAGGGGA
>JAEDCX010000103.1 GCA_016293925.1 Lachnospiraceae bacterium
CAGCCGGTGCCGAAAGTGTTATGGAACCAACGACAGAGCCTTGGGGTCAGAGAACTTGCTATATTGCCGACCTGGAGGGAAACCTTATTGAAATAGGATCCTTTAAGGAGGATTTATTATGGCAGACAAAAGATTAACATGGTTAGAAATTAAGGAAAAATATCCTCATCAATATGTCGGGCTTACAGATATTGAATATGGAGACAATAAGGCGAGTGTTAAATCTGCTATCGTCGCATATGAGGATTCTACTTCTTCTTATGGAACTATATTAGAATTATATTTAAAAGGCGAAGTATTAATGAGATACACAACATTAGACGAAGATGCAGCGGAGGTGATACTATGAAAGAATTCGAGTTGCCATTATCAAAAGACTACCAAAGACCAATAATTAACACAGGACAAATAGATGCTCTTGTCTTGAACGACCCGCCCAAAATGGTGCATCGTTCAACAGAAACCTCCGATGACCGGGAATGCGTATGAGAACGCAACCATTCTGACCATTGCAAACAGTTCTCCAAAACTGGATGGATTCCACGTGGATACCCGGGAGAAGATGGGACATCTGGACATTTTCCGCAATGGCTGGATCGGCCGTAGAGTGGGGGATGCCATTCATTTTTCTCTTGAGGCATCCTGTATTGCAGTACAGTATCGTAAAACGATTCACAGAAAGGCTCCGGTTGCACAGCTGGTTTCTCTGATCTATGCATAGTGTAACTGCCGACATGGTGGGAAAACGGAAGGAGCAGGTATGAAGAGAATAAGAATGGGAATTCTGGGGGCAGGGAACATTGCCAATTCCATGGCAGAAGCCATGAAGGGCTTGTCGGACAGAGTGATCCCCTATGGGGTGGCTTCTAGAAGTCTGGATAAGGCGGAAACATTTGCTGCCAGATGGGGATTTGAAAAGGCGTATGGTTCCTACGAAGAACTGGTGGAGGATCCTGAGATTGATCTGATCTATGTGGCAACGCCGCATTCCCATCACTTTGCGCATGCCACATTGTGTGTGGAGCATGGGAAACCGGTTCTTGTGGAAAAGGCTTTCACCGGCAATATGCGGCAGGCGGAGCAATTGATCCGTCTTGCCCGGGAGAAAAAAATACTGGTTGCAGAGGCAATCTGGACCAGATATATGCCCGCCGGGAATATTGTGAGCAGCCTGCTGGAGAGTGGGGCGATCGGGGAGCCTAAGACTCTGAAAGCAGAGTTTTCCGTCCCCCTGACCCATGTACAGCGTCTTTGGGATCCCGCATTGGCGGGAGGTGCCCTGCTGGACCTTGGCATATATGCATTAACCTTTGCTTCCATGTATTTCGGAGATGATATTGTGTCGGTGGAATCTGTCTGCGAGAAGTACGAGACAGGTGTGGACGCCGCGGACGAGATACAGTATACATACCGGGATGGGAAAAAGGCATATCTTAGAACCTCATTTATCGACGGCCCCGTCAATGAGGGCACGATATATGGAACCAAAGGGTATCTTCACATTCCGGTGCTGAACAATTATACTGCAATCAGACGGTATGACAATGCAGGCAATCTGATGGAGGAGTATCCGATTCCGAAACAGATTAACGGTTATGAGTATGAGCTACTTGCCTGTCTGGATGCGCTGCAGAAGGGGCAGTTGGAATGCATGGATATGCCCCATTTTGAGACGCTTGAAATGATGCGGCAAATGGATGCCCTTCGCCGGGAATGGGGCGTGGTGTATCCTTTTGATAAATATATTAATGAATAAAGAAGTACGGATGGATAACTCAGATGGAAGATCAGATTAATACAAAAGAACAGGTTGAATCGGAAGGACGGACAGAATCCGCGGAACCGGAAAGAAAAGATAGGAAGTGGAGAAAAAAATGGCTTACGAACGGGAAAGCACTTCTGGTTTATTGGCTTGTGTTCGCAATTTCCTTACTTTACTGGGAGCTTCTGGTTAAGGGCGTGACAGGCGGATTTTCAGGCGGCGGAAGCTTCTTTTTTCTCTGTTTTATTCCTGCGGAAGCACTTTTTCTGTCCATGCTGGTGGGATGGTTTCCGGAGCGTGCCAATCGGTTCTTGACACCGGTCGTTCTGGGAGTCGTGTCGGTGTATTATATTATCCAGGTTGGATACCACAAAGCATTCGGCTCATTGTTTTCGGTTTCCCTGCTGGGCATGGGCAACGCTGCCATGACTGATTTTGGCTGGACTATGAAAACCATTGTGAAGGATACACTCGGGGCATGCCTGTTGATTCTGATTCCCGTTGCGGTTCTGTTCCTCCTTGGCATTCTGCGCAGGATCCCCTGCCGCAGATATTCCGTTTTGTCCCATCTGTGCATTCCGGTGTTGGCGGTGATCCTCTGGTTTATGGGGGTTGGGATTCTGAGGCTTGGTGGAGCGGGCAGAGGGAGTGCCTATGATGCCTATTCCAATTCGCTCTCGGATACTGATACAACAGCCAATAAATTAGGTGCTTCCACAACAACTATACTGGAGATCAATTCTTATTTCTTCGGGATTGGCGGTGGAAAGAGCCGGGACACTCTTTCTCAGGGGGTCAGGGATGCATTGACGGTATCGGAATCCGGCGACTGGAACATCATGCTGGGCGGAAAAGAGGAACCGGATGCTTCACTGGTGACAGGGACCAAGGAGGATTCTACGGAAGAGTCTGCAACGCCGTCGGAAGAAGTCAGTACGGTTCCGGAGAGAAGAATCTTTGAGGAAATCGATTTTGCAACCCTGAAAAGGCTTAGCGATGACGCTGTCATTCAGAATCTGTGTGATTATTTCTCCACGATCGAGGGAAGCAGCACAAATGAATACACCGGACTTATGGAAGGCTATAATCTGATCTATATCTGTGCAGAATCCTTCTGGACATATGCCATCAATGAAGTGGCAACACCGACTCTGTATAAGATGGCCAATGGCGGAATCGTGCTGGACAATTACTATAACAGCTTCAAGAATACCACAACGAACGGGGAGTTTGCATTTCTGACATCTCTTTGGCCGGATGTGTCCCGGGATGCCATGATGGGTAAGGATGTGGGAAGCTTTCCCCAGTCGGCATCGAAATATATGCCATACGGTCTTGGCAATATTACAGAAGCATTGGGATATAAGACCTATGGGTATCATAATTTCAAAGGGTCGTATTACCGGAGAGAGGATTCTCTTGCGAATCTCGGACTGGAGTGCAAGTTTATGGGCAGCGGAATGAGTTTTACCACAAGCTGGCCGTCCTCGGATCTGGAGATGATGGAACAGTCGGTAGACGATTACATACATGAGGATCGATTTATCACATATTACATGACATTCAGCGGGCATGGTCCGTATAACAATGATAATGCCATTTGCAGCAAAAACTATGACAGGGCTGTTGAATTGACGCAGGGCATGGGACTGAATGATCAGGCAATCTGTTACCTTGCATGCAATATGGAGCTGGACAAGGCGATGGAATATCTGCTCATGAGACTGGAGGAAGCCGGTAAATTGGAGAATACCCTGATCGTCATAGCCGGGGATCATTATCCGTACTATGTTTCGGGGAAAACCCGGAAGTCATTGGCAGGACATACGGTAGACACAGACTTTGAGATGTACAAATCCTCCTGTATTCTCTACAATGCCGGGATCAGGGAACCGCTTCATTCTGACACCTATTGCTGCAATGTGGATATTCTTCCCACGGTATTGAATCTGCTTGATATTCCCTATGATTCCAGATTGATTGCGGGAAAGGATATATTTGCGGAGGGGCTGCATAAGGCCGTACTGTACAACAAGAGCTTTCTTACGGATACCGTAAAATACAATGCACTTACCGGGGAGCGGGAATGGCTGATTGATGTTTCCGGATATACGGAGGAACAGAAGGATGCCTATATTGAAGCGATTTCCGAGAGAATCGGGCTGGAATATGCGGCATCCCTGAATATGATGGATTGTGATTTCTACAGATTTGTGTGGGAGAACAGTGGTCTGATTCCTGAAACCGAATAAAAAGAATTGTGCTGTC
>JAEDCX010000038.1 GCA_016293925.1 Lachnospiraceae bacterium
CATCAGGCAGTCATCCATCAGTATGCAAGAGAGATGCTTGCCGGCGGAGGGAAGATGATCCTGGGAAGTGATTCCCATACCCGTTATGGTGCGCTTGGTACCATGGCAGTGGGTGAGGGTGGACCGGAGCTGGTAAAGCAGTTGCTGAACCAGACCTATGATATCGATATGCCGAAGGTAGTCGGAATCTATCTGACGGGTGAGCCGATGAGAGGAGTGGGTCCTCAGGACGTTGCGCTTGCAATCATTGGTGCTGTATTTGCCAACGGTTTCGTGAAGAACTCTGTAATGGAGTTCGTGGGACCCGGTGTGGCAAGCCTGACACCCGATTTCCGTATCGGTGTGGATGTTATGACCACAGAGACAACCTGTTTGTCATCGATCTGGCAGACAGACGATCAGGTAAAAGAGTTTTATGAGATTCACGGCAGAAGCGAAGACTATGCGGAATTGAATCCTGCAAGAGTTGCTTACTATGACAGGATGATGACGATTGATCTTGGCTCGATTAAGCCGATGATCGCTATGCCATTCCATCCGAGCAACACCTATACCATTGAGGAGTTGAATGCAAACCTTGCGGATATTCTTGCTGATTGTGAACAAAAAGCAAGAGTAAGCTTTGGGGACAAGGTTGATTTTACGCTTACCGATAAGATCCGCAATGGCAAACTGTATGTAGATCAGGGTATCATCGCAGGTTGTGCAGGCGGCGGATTCGAGAATATCTGTGCAGCTGCCGATATTATGAGAGGCACCTATATCGGTGCGGACGAGTTCACACTGAGCGTATATCCCGCATCGACTCCGATCTACATGGAACTTGCCAAGAACGGTTGTCTGGCTTCTCTGATTGAGACCGGTGCGATTGTGAAGACTGCATTCTGCGGTCCCTGTTTCGGTGCCGGCGATACACCTGCCAACAAGGCATTCAGTATCCGTCATTCAACGCGGAACTTCCCGAACCGGGAGGGCTCCAAGATCCAGAGCGGACAGATTGCATCCGTTGCATTGATGGATGCCCGTTCCATTGCAGCGACGGCAGCCAACAAGGGTTATCTGACAGCAGCGACAGACGTTCCGGAGAAGATCGGCAAATACAAATATCATTTTGACGCCAATATTTATAAAAACCGTGTATTTGATTCCCATGGCGTGGCAGATCCAAGCGTTGAGATCAAATTCGGTCCGAACATCAAGGATTGGCCGGCAATGTCAGCATTGACTGAGAATCTGGTTCTGAAGGTGGTTTCTGAGATTCATGATCCGGTTACCACAACAGACGAATTAATTCCTTCCGGCGAGACTTCTTCCTACCGTTCCAACCCGCTGGGACTGGCTGAATTTACGTTGTCCAGAAAGGATCCCGAATACGTGGGACTTGCCAAAGAAGTAAACGAAGCAGAGAAGGTAAGAGTTGCAGGCGGCGAGGCACATCCCTGCGGCGTGCTTCCGGAACTGAAACCGGTTATGCAGGAGATCAAAAAAGTATTCCCGGATGTGAATCATGATAATTTCGGAATCGGAAGTACGATTTTTGCAGTGAAACCCGGTGACGGATCCGCGAGAGAACAGGCGGCTTCCTGTCAGAAGGTATTGGGGGGATGGGCGAATATTGCCAATGAATATGCAACCAAGAGATATCGTTCGAACCTGATCAACTGGGGTATGCTTCCGTTTATCATCCCGGAGGGAGAGCTTCCGTTCAAACGTCTGGATTACTTGTTTATTCCCGGAATCCGTAAGGCAGTGGAAGAGAAAGCATCTGTCATTACGGCTTACACCGTGATTCCCGGCGAAGGTCTGAAGGAGTTCACCATGACATTAGGTGACCTTACGGATAAGGAGCGCGAGATTATTCTGAAAGGTTGTCTGATTAACTATAACAGAGTATAGAAGATATTCTTCCAAGGATGTATTTCTGTTTACAAAGAAAAATGACAGGCATTTGCAGCCGGATTGTCTTTTGCCCGACGGGCAGAGGGTAGGATACGTTGCAGATGCCTGTTTTTTGGTGCGTTTTTGAACGAAATAGCAATCATTTCTTAAGATTGTGGGAAAACTCTTGTGAAGGAAACAAAACAGCCCGATAGGTATTATGTCATCTTCTATAGAAGAATAGAGATATGGGCAAGATACACGGAGGTACTTGAACCCTAATACAACAAAGGGGGTCAAGATATGATCATTCAATCATCTCACATTGACATGCACTCCGCTCGGAGTTACAGTCAGTCAAGCACAGCCATTGGACGGGTTGCCGCATCAGCTGCCACGATCCGGGCCGGGTTAGCGAACAATTCGCTCTATCATCCCATCACAGATGAAACAATACTGCCGGATTCTACCGGCAATACGGGAAAATCTAGTCTCGATACGGAAAAAGAAAAGGACGGAAGCGGGCTGACTTTTTCCGACCGTTTAGAGGATTCTGCCACAGAGCAGATGACAAAGTCGCTGCTGGGGCTTCGGACAGGTACCGGAAATACCATTGCGGAACAGAATTACAGGAAGGCAATGGAGGATATCCGCAGACGCTGTATTGCGTTTTTGATGAAGATCTTCTATGGTCAGGACCGGGATGCATATCGGGAGAAGCTGGATTCCCTCAGTACACAGGAAACGGCGCAGGAAAGTCTCTCACAGGGAAGCAGTACAACAATTGGGGAGAAACTGCAGGTAGTGCAACCCCGGGAAGTCACGTTTCGGGTCTTTGCTGTCAATCAGACCATCGAAACAACGTATACGGAGGAGGAACAGACCGGATTTACGGCTGCCGGCAAAGTGATCAACAAGAACGGACAGGTTTTCGATATCAATGTGGAACTGTCTATGACCAGGCGATTCATGGAGCAGACGAGTCACACTACGACATTGGAGGAATGGAGCATGGTGGATCCGCTGGTCATTAATCTGGATACCAATATTGCGGGTCTGAGTGACCAGAAATTCCAGTTTGACATTGATTCCGACGGTATTCTGGATACCATCTCCCAACTGAATGCCGGAAGCGGATACCTGGCACTGGATCAAAATGACGATGGGATTATCAATGACGGCAGTGAATTGTTTGGCACGAAATCCGGGGACGGATTTGCGGATCTGGCACAATATGACTCCGACGGCAATGGCTGGATCGATGAAGCAGATGAGATATGGAACAAGCTGTTAATCTGGACCAAGGATGAGAGCGGGAGAGATAAACTCTATCATCTGACGGAGAAGGGTGTGGGTGCAATCTGCCTTCAGAATGCAGCTACGGATTTTTCCCTAAAATCATTAAAAGACAATTCCGTGAACGGAGCAATCCGCAGCACCGGTATTTTTCTCTATGAAAATGGCGGTGTGGGAACCCTGCAGCATCTGGATGTGGTAAACGAAACATTTGCATAACGGAATGGGCATATGCATACACTAAACAGAAAACCTGTGCGTGATAGGAATGCCTATGAGAATCTTGCAGAGAGCAGGCGTTCTGCTGTTCGGCGTTGTAACAATGTATTTGATTCTGAAGGCGCTGGGGCTGTCCGGACGCGTTGACCGGAATATGGATCATGTCAATCAGGATACCGTATATTTCGTGGCTGTAGAGGAAGTATACGGTATCCTTTATGTTCCGGTGGATGAATATCTGATCCGATGTATGGCAGATTATTGGGAGAAGCTTGTAACAGCAGATGGCCGCTATGCGGCGGTCATTCCTACCTTGCAGGATGAGACTCTGGAGGCATTGGCGGTGGTGATACGCACGCAGCTCGTCTGTGTGATGGATCAGACCGGACGGGACAGATTCAGCGGACGGAAGTTTTTCTTTGCAGATGCCCGGAGGATTCAGGAGAACTGGGGATATGAGGGAGATATTACATCCGAACAGATTCTGGCGGAATTGGTATCGTCTCCGGAGGGGGATTTGTGGAAGCGGATGCGGAAAGCGATAGAGTCTACCCATGGGAAAGTATTGCTTTATAACCAGGATCCTGCCGATGTGACGTATCATATGATGAGCAATGGGCAGACCAGGGAAAACGCAAATGTCTTTCCGTGGGCGAATACCGCGGATTGTCCCGACGACAAGGAACAGGAGCTGTCTGTGACAAGGTTTTTTTACCCCCTGGAAGAATTGGAACATTTGGGGATTCCGGCGGGGAGTGAGGGAAAACCGGAGGTCATACAGGATGCATGGGGTTATGTGGACCGGGTGATCTGGGGTGATATGGTTTTCTCCGGAGAAGGATTGGCGGAACGGCTGAAGCTGCCCTCATCTGCCTATCTGATCATGCCGGATGAAGAGGGCTGCACATTGATCGCATACGGACTGGGACACGGCTACGGAATGTCGATTATGCAGGCAGATCGAATGGCGCAGAATGAAGCAGATACAAATCAACTTTTGTCTTTTTTCTATGCATTGTTGGATTGCAAGAAAATTGAATAAATCGCAGTAACCGGGAGAAACTATCTCTAACAAGTATTCATTACGAAAGGAGATAGTTTTATGCGACGAAACGGTAACAGACCGAATAAGGAAAAGATTATCATGTTATCTGCCTCCGGTCTCATCATAACAGCACTGACATTTACGGGAATCTATGTGAGCAACGGCTCAGCCAAGAATAGAGGGGATGGATATCGAATCAATCTGGATGAACTGAACCAGTCTTCGGATACCAATCGGAATCAGCCGCAGGCGCCGGATCTGACGGAACAGGATACAAAGCCGAATGGTACAGTGAGTACGGATCGTGTGGAGAATCCGGGACTTGTATCGGAAGATCATATCGATCTGGATGCAGACAGCAGCAAGATTGAAAATGAATTGGGTGACAACACGCAGGAGCCGGATCTGAACGACGAAGCGGCAGAACAGGATATCGCAGAAGATGATGTGGAAGATGAGGGGCAGGCGGGTGTAGCGGCATCCGGCAGTGATGTACAGAATAATCGGAAAGAACTCCCGAAGCTCAGCTTTGGTGCGGAGAGTACCCTGAATTGGCCGGTGGTAGGTGATGTTCTGCTGAATTACAGCATGGATCAGACGATTTATTTCCCGACGCTGGATGTCTACAAATACAATCCGGCAATCGTCATCGGTTCACAGGAAGGCACCATTGTTTCTGCCGCTGCCAATGCAATCATTCTGGACGTATTCTATGATGAGGAGATTGGGAATGCGGTTCGCATGAATATCGGTAACGGCTATGAACTGACCTACGGACAATTGAAGGATATTACGGTATCGGAAGGGGATGGCGTATTGGCCGGAGATATCATCGGTTATACGGCGGAACCGACGAAGTACTATTCGCTGGAGGGTAGCAATGTTTATGTGAAACTCACAAAAGATGGAACACCTGTGAATCCTTTGAGTATATTAGAATAAACCCGCAATCGGAGAAATTACTCATTTGTGCCCTTTTTGATAAAGTACTTGTACTACCCGGTTGCTTTTGAATAGATGGTCTTCCGCCGGCGCGGAAGACCATTTGCTTGCTGGGACGGAAACTTTGTCTGATAAGGCAAAAGTATTCCACAAAGGATTGTCATATGGAATTATTCTTTACCGCACATGCACGATGTGGTATCATGGATTCGTATGGGTTTCAGATAGACAGATGGAGAGACCGATGAAAGTTCGACAGAGAATAGTTGCTCTGATTCTGGAGATTTCCCTGATTATGACAGGCTGCGGCATGCGTGGGGGAAAGAGTAAGAGTGAGACAAATTACATATCACAGGATCCGGTTCATTTTACGGGGATGTGTGACGCAGAAGCAGTGATTGCGTATGATATTCCGAAGCAACTACCGAATATACTGGTGAATTGCGTGGGTTATGAGAAGGATGGGGAGAAGAAGATTCTGTTTCGATCCGCCAAGGCCAGGGGTCAATTCTGGGTTGTCGACACAGCCACCGGTCAGCCTGTATATAAAGGAACGGTACCGAGTGGCAGATCGGGAGAACAGACCGGTGAATCGGTGAGTATGGCAGATATCTCGGCAGTTTCGGAGCCGGGAGAATATATCATCTGCAATGATGGGGTGGGGGAATCCTATTCCTTCATCGTGGGAGAGAACATCCGGAATAAGCAATTGACGGAAGAGATGGCCGCACTACAGGAGTCTTTACTGGAGGATATGAGGAACGATACATACAAAGCAGGGAAGTTCATCCGTATGGCAGAGCAGATGATTCATTTGTTTGCGGCGTATGACTTTTTTCCGGAGAGGTTTACGGATCATATGCTGGAGGAATATTCCGGAAACGGAATCCCGGATCTGCTGGATATGGCAGAGAATATTGCCGGATGGTTTTTGACCTTGCAGGATAAGGAGATTACTCCGGATGAACAGATGGCTTTTGCAGGAGTTCTTGCAAAATTCTGTCAAATATACAAAGAGTTCGACAATTCCAAAGCATCCGCCTATGGGAAGACGGCGGCGGAATTATATAAGCTGGCACGTCAGGAGACTGAGGAGATTGCGACGTCCATCGGCTTTTATGCCGCGGTTACCCTCTATGAGATGCAGGGAAATGCCAAGTACCGTACGGATATCAAAGCATATGGCGATGCGGCACTGCATTTGAAAGAGATGGATGCCTTCTATCTGTTTGGGAATGTGAATTATGTATCCGGGAAGCGGAGTGTGGAGATCGCCAGATGCAGCCGGTTCATGAGTGAATTGATGACAGTTACGGAGGCAGGCTGTGTAAGCTGTCGTAGAAATGAATATAAGGTGTGCGATCCGGACGGTGAGCAGATCATCCGGAATATGAGTTATCTGGTGATCGCGAATTATGTGTTGGAGAGCGAAGAGTATCATAGTATATTGGAAAATCACTATCATTACCTGTGCGGATGCAATCCGGAAGCGGAAGTAATGCGCGGGGCGATGGACAGAATGAGAGCGCCGTTCATTCTTTTCCTGTGCGGACTGATGGATGGTGAATCATGAAAACCTGCCGGAACCGGTAGGAGAACGGAAAGGGCGGAAGGATATGAGAATCGTAGTTTTAGCAGGTGGAATCAGTACAGAGAGAGATGTATCCCTGTGCTCGGGAAAGATGATCTACAATGCCATCAAAGGACGTCACGATGCCATTCTCCTGGATGTATATCTGGGATATGAAGGAGAAGTGGATGAGAGTTTATTCACAGAGGATCGGGATTGGTCCGCAAATATTAATCCGGTCAGTGAGCAGAATCCGGATATTGAGAAGATCAAAGCACTGCGCCGAGATCCGGAGAACGGCTTTTTCGGACCGAATGTAATCCGGATCTGTCAGATGGCCGATCTGGTATTCATCGGCCTGCATGGAGAGAATGGGGAAAACGGTAAGGTACAGGCAGCATTTGATTTGTTGGGGATCCGGTATACCGGAACCGATTATGTCAGCAGTGCGCTGAGTATGGATAAAGCATTGACCAAGGAATTGTTCCTGCAGAACAAAGTTCCGACGGCGGACAGTGTTACCTTAAAGAGGGAGACAGACTGGAAGAACCAGATTCCCTGTCCCTGCGTGGTGAAAACCTGCTGTGGCGGTTCCAGTGTCGGCGTGTATATCGCCAATCAGGAAGCGGAGGCGGAGGTCTGTATCCGGGAAGCATTCCGCTACGGAAGTGATGTTATGGTGGAACAATACATCAAGGGACGCGAATTTTCCATCGGCGTGATTGACGGGAAAGCACTTCCCATCATTGAGATTGCCCCGAAACAGGGATTCTATGACTATAAGAACAAATATCAGGCAGGCAGTACCGTGGAAACCTGTCCCGCCGAGCTTCCGGCTGATGTGGCTGCCGGAATGCAGGCAGCAGCGGAACTGGCATTCCGGGTTCTGCGCCTCAAGGTCTATGCGCGAATGGACTTCATGATGAATGACAGATACGAGTTTTACTGTCTGGAAGCCAATACGCTGCCGGGATTTACGCCAACCTCTCTGCTGCCGCAGGAGGCTGCGGCAATCGGAATGTCATTTGAAGATCTGTGTGAGAGAATCATTGACCTGTCTGTGGAGAAGGAATGAGGCAGGATGCGCAGAAACAGTTTGTCCGAATAGGAGAATTTCGATACATGGAATTGAGCGAGATTGCCGGCGCATGCCGGGGGGAATTGCATATTGGCAGTACAGCAGAAACGGAGTATGAGATTACGGGGACAGTGATCGATTCCAGAAAAGTGCAGCCGGGGAACCTGTTTGTGGCTACCAAAGGGGAGCGGGTAGATGGTCACAGCTTTATCCCGGCAGCGGTGGAAAAGGGATGTGCGGCGGTGGTTTGTGAGAGGAAGCCGGAATGTGATGTCACATATATTCTGGTGCAGGACAGTTTTCGGGCATTGCGGGACATTGCGGAGTATTACCGTGCTACGCTGCAGATTCCGATTGTGGGAATCACGGGAAGCGTGGGGAAGACCAGTACCAAGGAATTCGTTGCATCGGTACTCGGTCAGAGATTCCGGACCTGGAAAACACCGGGTAATCTGAACAATGAAGTGGGTCTCCCGTTGACGGTATTGTCCATCCGGCCGGAGCATGAAGCAGCAGTGCTGGAGATGGGAATCAGTGAATTCGGTGAGATGCACAGGCTGAGCAAAATCGCCAGACCGAATCTGGCGGTTATTACCAATATCGGGATGTGCCATCTGGAGAACCTGAAGAGCAGAGATGGCATTCTCCGGGCCAAAACAGAGATTTTCGATTATCTTTCAGAGGATGGAAGGGTTTTCCTGTGCGGGGATGATGACAAACTGATAACCGTGCGGGATGTAAAAGGCAGAAAACCTGTATTTTTCGGATTGGGCAGTGGCAATGAGATCACGGCAGCCGGTATTGTGAACCGGGGGCTGCTTGGCAGTAACTGTACGATCCGTACTCCGAAGGGAAACTTCGAAGTGAGGATACCACTTCCGGGAGAGCATATGGTAGTCAACGCCCTGGCGGCAACCGCGGTCGGGCTTAAACTGGGGTTGTCACTGGAAGAGATTCGGAGCGGAATCGAGGCGGTGCAGGCAGTGGATGGACGCAGTCATGTCATAGAGACTCCGAACTACACATTGATCGATGACTGTTATAATGCAAATCCGGTTTCCATGAAGGCGGCTATTGATCTGCTGAAAACCGCTGATACCAGAACCGTTGCTGTTCTGGGAGATATGTTTGAACTGGGGGCGAATGAATGCGGGCTGCATGCGGAAGTAGGAACATACGCAGTGGATGCCGGCATTCAGGTTCTGATCTGTACCGGAAAATTGTGTCGTTTCATGTACGAGGCCGCCGAGCAGAGGAAGGGCAGTATCGGTACCGGAAGGACGGATATTTACTATGCAGAGGATCGTGATGCACTGCTTGCTCTTTTGCCCGGAATTCTGCAGAAACAGGATACCATTCTGGTCAAGGCTTCCCATTCCATGGGGTTTGAGCAGGTTATATCACAATTGGAAAGGCTGTAAACTGGAGGAAACAATGCAATGAAAAGTTGGAGTACATTTGTGAAAAGGCATTGGTTTAAGGGACTCTTGCTGGTGGAAGCGATTGTGCTGATTCTGGCGGTGGTTCGCTATGTGCATGATTCCAAAACATTGGAGCACAGGCACTTTGAGGCTACGGATTTCGAACTGTTGTCAGGTGACATCAGTGAGGACTGGTCCTACTATTTTGTGTCTGAAACGGGAGAAGGAGCCAGACATTTCATTTTGGGACCCTATTGTGACCTCAGCAGAGGCAGCTATCGGACCACAGTTCATTACGATACCACTGCCTCGGCAACCATGAGTTTCTGCTGGATGTACTCTGATGAGGCGCAGGATAAGGATATTCTGTGTGATAACAGGGATCTTGCCCGGGATCATTCCTCCATATCCACGAATTTCTATCTGACCAATACCGTCCGGAAACTACAGTGCAGGATCATTTTCATGGATGACGGAGTATTGAATTTCTACGGTGTGGATATTGATGAGACTATGGATTTTGACAATATCGTCATGGCAGGACTGATCTGTATCCTGATTCTGATTCCTGTCTGCATTCTTCTGATTCGCAGATATCGTGCATCAGGACGGAAAATGAGTAAGCAGTCGAAATACATTCTGACCGGGCTGGTGGCTGTTACCCTGGCTGCATGCGGACCATGCTTCTTAAACTACGCGGTTACTTCCCATGATTACCAGTTTCATGCGGTACGGATCGAAGGGATTAAGGATGGCTGGCTTGCGGGGCAATTTCCGACAAGGATCCAACCAACGTGGTTTTATGGTCTGGGTTATGCCGCTTCTATTTTCTACGGGGATACCCTGCTGTGGCCTGCCGCATTCTTACGTCTGCTGGGCCTGCCGGTGCAGTATTGTTACCAGTTTCTGCAGATGCTGATCAATGTGCTGACCTGCGTTGTGACCTATCATTCTCTGAAGAGAATGGTGAGAAATCCATATTCCGCCCTTTTTGGTACCGCAATCTATATGCTGGCACCGTACCGTCTGGAGAATTTGTTTTTCCGAAATGCAATCGGGGAAGCGTCGGCTATGATTTTCCTGCCATTGGTGGTCTACGGGATGTGGCTGATCCTCACAAGAGATGAGCGGGTACAGAGCAGGAAAAGAAAATGGCTTCCGCTGATGCTTGGTATGACGGGGCTTCTGCAAACCCATATCCTTACCTTCGAACTGGTACTCCTGTTACTGGTGATTACCGCGCTTATATACATTGTCAGATTATTCAAAGAAAGACGGATACTGGATCTGCTCAAGGCGGCCGGCGCATCCGTATTGCTGAATGCATGGTTCCTGATTCCGTTCCTGCAGTTTTTCACTGGCGCTTACAAGGTTACACGTCAGGAACCTGCATTGATACAGAAGACGGGAGCATATCTGAACCAGATGTTTATGTTCCGTGTGGATTTTGACTTCGGTAGTTGTAATCAGCCGCTTACGGAAGGAATCATGAACGAGATGCCACTGTCCATTGGATTCGGATTCGGTGTTGCACTTGTGTTTGTTTTTGCCGTTATCTGGGCCAACGGACGGAAAAATGATTCCAGACTGCGAACCGGATTGACGCTTGCGATTCTGAGCGTTGCTTGTATTCTGATGGCAAGCAATCTGTTCCCGTGGGATGCGATCAGCGGTCTGGGCAAAACCTCGGCCAAGCTGGTTTCCTCCATCCAGTTCGTGTGGAGATTCCTGAGTCCTGCCACCATACTGGCAGTCATGGCAACCGCTTTTGCGGCGGATTATGCCATGGAGCATCTGAACGGCATCAAAACCATGATATCGATGGGTGTGATTGCAACCCTTATTTCCCTGCAGGGAATTTTCCTGTTGGATTCCATTCTCGGTATTGCGAAGCCCAACATCCTGTATGATATCCGGGCGCTGGATCTGGATTATACCAGCAGCGGCAACGAATATCTGCCGGATGGAACCAATCTGCAGGAATGTTTTGCAAACAGGGATCTGACAAGTACGGAGAATACGGATATATCGGAAGTCGAGATCAACGGAACCAACATAAGCTTCCGGGCAGTGAACAATGGAACAACAGATGAGATTGCCATTCCGCTGTTGTGCTATCCGGGCTATGTGGCAAGATGTGCAGAGAACGGACAGAAACTGGAACTGGGGCATACGGATTATCAATTGCTGCAGGTGACTCTTCCGGAAGGATTTGCCGGAACGGTGGAGATATGCTATCAGGAAAGTCTGCTCTGGCGTTTGGCCGGTGTGGTCAGTCTACTGACGGCTGCAGGACTGGTACTGTATCCTATGATTCCCATAAGAAGAGCAAAAAAGAATACCCAAGGCACGGAATAGTGCTTTGGGTACCATATTACAGGAGTTTCCGGTTTTCCTCGTACATGTCGGAAATGATCTTCCGGAAGTATTCTCCCACGTTCTTCTGTTGTTCTTTATCCAGATCCTGAATGTATACCGGTTTACCGTATCGGAGAACTGCTTTGGTTTTCCTGATCCACGGAAAATGATCCTCGAAGATGCTGCCGGTATTCGTCAGTGCCATCGGAAGCACGGGACAACCGGATTTGCTGGCAATTTTGAAACTGGCGTCATGGAAGGGGAGGAAGGTTCCTTCCTCATGATTCCGGGTTCCCTCCGGGAAGATACATACGGAGATTCCTTTTTTCATCAGATCGATGTTGGTCAGGATGGTCTGGAGTCCCTTTTTCGCATCCTTCCGATCCAGGAACGTACAGTGAAGGAGCATCATCCACAGATTCAACAGCGGAACCTTCTTGATCTCGATCTTGGATACGTAGCTTGTGGGTCTGGGAACTCTGGCGTAGGTCAGAACAATGTCAAAGAAGCTTCGGTGATTGCCCACATACAGGACAGGTGTGTCTTTCGGGACATTTTCTTCCCCCACCACCGTCAGTTTGACGCCGGCCAGCAGTTTGATACCGCGAAGACCGAAACGAACAACGGCCAGACTGAAACGATAGGCAGCCATATAATTGAATTTGCCCAGAATCCAGGCAAATAGCATGAGCGGTGTGGTCAGGATCAGGAACAATATCAGAAAAAGTCCGACGAGCAGTAAACGAATCATATTGTGATCTCCTATGGGAAGGGTTCATATTCTTTTGGGGTTGTCACTAACAACACAGATCATTATATCGAACCCAACAAGGAAAAGCAAGTATTCTGCCCGCCACATCTGCATACAATAGAGATAAGTAAAGTCATGTGAGCGCAGAATGATCAATCGAATCGGGCAGATGCTGTTCACCATTTCGCTGGTGGCAATCGTACTTATGGGATGCAGTGTGATAGAGGACAGAACACAGAAAATCAGGGATTTGCCTTTTACCGTGGTTCCGGAAAAGGAGATTCCGGAGGTGCTGGCGGAGAAGATTCAGGATAATAAGGGCAACCCATTTAAGATGACATACGCAGATGGAGGAGACCTGTACATCTGTATCGGCTACGGAAGCAGGAGTTCCGGCGGCTACAGTGTTACGGTGGATGAATTATACCTGACGTCCAATGCAATCTATGTGGATACAACACTTCTGGTGCCGGAAGGCAGGGAAGAGGGCGTGATTACCTACCCATATGTATGCATTAAGCTGGAATATCTTGACAAAAGAGTGGTATTTGAATAAGTTGTATGCGAGATAACAGGTTTGGTCTGCCCGGCGATTCCGGGCAAACTTACCGAAGAGAAAGGATTCACACTATGATTCTGATTCAGAACGGACTGATTGTCGATCCCAAGGCAAAAAAGCAATATGTGGCGGATATTCTTCTGGATGAAGGGAGGATCCGATGCATTGGAGAGCATCTTGCGGAGAGTCTCCGGTCCGGGGTATGCGAAAGCGGGCAGACGGAGATTACGGTGATTGACGCTACCGGGAAAACGGTTCTGCCGGGATTGATTGATGTGCATACGCATTTCCGGGATCCCGGCTTCACCTATAAGGAAGATATCGAAACCGGTTCCCGGGCGGCGGCAAAGGGCGGTTATACCACCGTTGTCATGATGGCGAACACCAAGCCGTCCATCGACAATGCGGATACGCTGCATTATGTATTGGAAAAAGGAGCAAGCACGGACATCCGGGTGGAGAGCTGTGCTGCTATTTCCACAGGGCTTAAGGGACAGGAACTGGTTCTCATGGAAAAATTACGGGCAGAAGGTGCAGCAGGATTTACGGATGACGGTATCCCGCTGATGGATGCGGAATTGCTGCGGGAGGCCTGCAGACGGACTGCGGCGATGAAGGTTCCGATCAGTCTCCATGAGGAAGATCCTTCCCTGATCACCAATAATGGTGTCAACCGGGGGCGGGCATCCGAATATTACGGAATCGGCGGTTCTCCCGCCGAGGCGGAGACAAGCCTTGTGGCAAGAGACATTCGGATCGCTGCCGAGACAGGAGCAATATTGAATATCCAGCATGTCAGCGCAGGAGCAACCGTGGAGCTGATCCGGGAAGCCAAGAAAACCAATCCGCATCTGCATGCGGAGGCATGCCCGCATCATTTTACCCTGACAGAGGAGGATGTGATCCGATACGGAACATTGGCGAAGATGAACCCCCCCCTTCGGACGGAAGCGGACAGGCAGTCGGTGATTGCCGGGATTCTGGACGGAACGCTGGATCTGATTGCAACAGATCATGCACCGCACAGCACGGAGGAGAAGCAAAGACCGATCACGGAAGCCCCCAGCGGAATCATTGGTCTGGAAACTGCGTTGTCACTGGCGTTCGGGGAACTGGTATGTAAGGCAGGTATGTCCAGAATCGCGTTGGCTGAGAGGATGTCTTATACGCCGGCCAAAATGTATGGATTTGCGTGTCGCGGATATGTGCAGGAGGGAGCCTTGGCGGATCTGGTGATTTTCGATGAAAAGAGCACCTGGATTGCAGGTAATTATGTCTCTAAGGCGGAGAATTCACCCTATACCGGACAGAAGATGCAGGGATGTATCGAATATACTATCTGTGACGGTAAAATTGTATATTGCAGACAGGAACCGGAACAATATGCACAGATTTCCTTTACGGGAACAGATCATGTATAGATTAAATCAGGAGGTAAATCATGAAAAAGAAAGAAATAGCAATCGTTCATGAACAGAACAGAATTGCCAGAGATATCTATGAGATGTGGCTGACGACGGATCTTGCCAAAGAGGCAAAACCGGGACAGTTTGTAAATGTGTATCCGAAGGATAAGAGTACACTCCTGCCCCGTCCCATCAGCATCTGTGAAGTGGACAAGGCACGAAACAGAATGCGGATCGTGTATCGTCTGAATGGAAAGGGAACCAGGGAATTCTCCGCATACCGCGCAGGAGATCCGGTATCTGTGATGGGATGTCTCGGAAACGGATATCCGATGGATGAACTTTCGAAATATAGGAATATCTGCCTGATGGGTGGCGGAATCGGGATTCCTCCGATGCTTCAGCTTGCGAAGGAGCTGACCTGTGAGAAAACACTGGTGATGGGATACCGGAATGACGATCTGTTTCTGAATCAGGATTTGTGGAAGTACGGAACGCTGTATATTGCCACAGAGGACGGCAGTATCGGAACAAAGGGGAACGTACTGGATGCAGTGAGGGAGAAAGCGGTAACCATGGATGCAATCTGTGCCTGCGGTCCGATGCCTATGCTGCGCGCCATCAAGCAATATGCCGGGGAGCATCATATTCCGGCCTATATTTCCCTGGAGGAGAGAATGGCCTGCGGTGTAGGTGCGTGTCTCGGATGTGTATGTAAGACAACAGAAGTAGATCCCCATTCCCATGTGAAGAATGCGAGAGTCTGTACCAACGGACCGGTATTCCTTGCAGACGATGTGGATATCTGAGATGAAATTGCAGGAAGGAGAATGGGTAATGAATACAACAGTTTCAATTGCAGGAGTTGAGTTTCAGAATCCGGTTATGACGGCATCCGGAACGTTTGGATCAGGAATGGAATACAGCCAGTTTGTGGATTTGAACCGATTGGGAGCGGTGGTGACAAAAGGAGTAGCCAATGTACCGTGGCCGGGCAATCCAACACCGCGTGTCGCAGAAGTGTACGGCGGCATGCTGAATGCGATCGGGTTACAGAATCCGGGCATCGACGTGTTCATTGAGAGGGATATTCCTTTTCTGAAGAAATATGATACGAAGATTATCGTGAATGTATGTGGGAAATCCGTGGCTGATTATGTAGAGGTTGTGGAAAAATTGGGAGATCAGCCGGTGGATATGCTGGAGATCAATGTTTCCTGCCCGAATGTCAAAGAAGGCGCCATTGCCTTCGGACAGAAGGCGGATGCGTTGGAGAATATTACGAAGGAGATCAAAGCAAAGGCAAAACAGCCGGTTATCATGAAGCTGTCGCCGAATGTGACGGATATTACCGAGATGGCAAGAGCTGCCGAGAGTGCCGGTGCGGACGCCCTGTCTTTGATCAATACCATCACTGGCATGAAGATTGATATAGGCAGACGCAGATTTGTACTGGCCAATAAGACCGGAGGATTGTCGGGACCTGCCATCAAACCTGTGGCAGTACGCATGGTATATCAGACGGCACAGGCGGTGAAGATTCCGATCATTGGCATGGGAGGAATTGCAGATGCGTCTGATGCCATTGAATTCATTCTGGCAGGGGCAACGGCAATCAGTGTCGGTGCCATGAATTTCGTGAATCCTTACACAACCGTTGAGATCGTGGAAGGAATCGAAGCATATATGAATCAGTACGGCGTGCAGGATATCAGAGAATTAATCGGCGCGGTACATGAATAGATTGGAAATCTCCTGAATACAATGTTATATCAGTATTCAGGAGGTTTTTTTCGTGGAATTAAGAACCAGGAACATACATATGGATTGCGTCAGAGTAAAGGCGTCCTCTCAGATCACAATTGAGGACGACGTGAATATCCCGGATTCCAAACCGGATGTGGAATCCATTCTGCTGACCTGCGGGAATATTATTGTGGAGGATACCAAGGCTCTGACAAATCAGGTGTCGGTAAGAGGGAAATTGGATTTCTCCATGCTCTATGTATCGGAAGAGGAGGACCGGAGTCCGGCGGGAATGACCGGAACGATTCCCATGAATGAACTGATCAATTTGGATCAGGTCAGTGCCGGTGATAATCTGGTGACGGATGTGAAGATTGAGGATCTGACGATCATCATGATCAATTCCAGGAAAATCAGCGTCAGGTGTCTTGCCATGATTACGGTACGCGCGGATTGCATGACGGATATCCGTATTCCGATAGCGGTGGAAGGGGGCGAGTCCACCGAATGCCATATGGTCAATCACGATTATCGGGAAACGGTCGTTATGAAAAAGGATCTGATCCGGGTAAAGGATCTCATTACGCTTCCGAAGAATGATCCCAATATTGGCTGTATTCTGTGGCAGGAAGCCAATGTCACATGGATTGATTACCGGTGCCAGAACGATGCAATCCGCATTCAGGGAGAACTGGATGAATTCCTGTTATATCGTAGTGATGACGAGGACCATTCATTGCATTTCTATGAGAATACATATTCGTTCAATCAGACGCTGGAATGCAGTGGTGTGCGTGAGGGTATGATTCCGGTCATCGATCACCGGGGAGCGGGGACGCAGGTCACGATGGAGAAGGATGAAGACGGGGAGAATCGGTGTGTTGCGATAGATATTCCTATGGAGCTGGATATCCGGGTCTACGAGGAGAACGGTTATCCGGTTCTGGAAGATATCTATGCCGTTGACCGCCGGATTGATACCGTTACCGCGGAAAAGGAGTATCGCTGTGTCCGTTCCCGCAATGTGGTGAAACAACGGATGGCCGAGCGTATTCAGCTTGCGGAAGAGAATCCGGCAATTCTGCAGCTGCTGCGCTGCAGAGGAGAGATTACCATTGACAATACTGCAGTGACACCCGAGGGAATTGAAGTACATGGCAACATAGCCATCTGCATTCTCTATCTTGGCGGAGAGGAGGAGGGAGGATATCATGTACGTAAACAGGATTTGCCGGTGGATTATATCATCGACCTTCCGAATCTTCCAAATGACAGCTGTTACACGGTAGAGCCATCCGTGGAGCAGATTAGTGCGATTCCGGCGGACAGCAGACAGGTAGATGTAAAGCTGATACTATCTTTCCGCACGACGGTATACCGCAAGGAAAAGGTCTGCCTGATCGAATCCTTAAACGTGGATGAGAAGACTGATGTGGCAGACGATCTGCCGGGTATGGCTTTGTATGTTGTAAAGCCGGGGGATACACTGTGGAAGATCGGAAAACGATATTATGTATCCATTGAGAGCCTGAAAGAGAACAATCAATTGACGGATGACGTGATTCAACCGGGCATGAAATTATTGGTTGTCAGATGACGGGACAGCGAAAAACACCGACAACACAAGTGGCGGCAAGTGAAGTCGGTGTTTTTCTATGAATGGGATATTACATATCTTGGACTATTACATCACGTATATCGGCCTGTATCGTAAGAAAATGAATAGGAAAAATTGATTTTTTTGAAAAAATTGTATATAATAAAGTACAATCTTGTATACAAAGTACAGGGAGAAGATATCACAATGGTACGAAAAGCGTATGCCAAGATCAATATCGGGTTGGATGTCCTGCGGCGGCGGGCGGACGGATATCATGAAGTCAGAATGATCATGCAGACGATCGGTCTGCATGATGAGCTACAGTTCACCAGGGCGGAATCGGGGATCACCCTTCGGCTCAATCGGCCGGATCTGTCGGCGGGTGCAGACAATCTGGTGTATCGGGCGGCAGAATTGATGCTGGAAACCTATGGGATCCCCCAGGGCGTTTGCATTACGCTTGAGAAGAATATTCCGATGGCAGCAGGTCTCGCGGGAGGCAGTGCTGATGCGGCGGCAACACTGAAGGGATTGAATGATCTTTTCCGGATCGGGGCGACGCAGGAGGAACTTCGGAAGCTGGGAGTCCGGTTGGGGGCAGATGTTCCTTACTGCATTATGGGCGGTACGGCTCTGGCAGAAGGAATTGGGGAGATTCTGACTCCCCTGAGGAATCTGCCGCAGTGCAAAGTGCTGATTGCGAAACCAAATATCGATGTATCCACTGCCTTTGTGTACCGGAATCTGCATGTGGAGACGAGAGAGTACCATCCGGATGTGGATGCCCAGCTTCGGGGGATTGCAGGAGACAACCTGCCGCAGGTGATTCAGGCAATGGGGAATATTCTGGAACTGGTGACGATTCCGGAGTACCCGGTGATAGAAGAGATCAAACAGACCATGAAACAGGCCGGTGCCATGAATGCCATGATGAGTGGCAGCGGTCCAACCGTATTCGGATTATTTCAGGATGAAACAAGCATGAAACGGGCATATGAGGCGGTATGTGCGGGAGGACTTGCACGGGATATTGTCATGACGGAGTTCGTTACCGCCGAAGAGATGCTGCAGGAACAAGCTTGAGGAGGGAATGCTATGGATGATTTATCTGTGAATATGGACGAATTCCTGCCGCTGCGTGATGTGGTGTTCAAAACATTGAGACAGGCCATTCTGCGGGGAGAACTGAAACCCGGGGAGAGGCTGATGGAGATTCATCTTGCAAACCGTCTGGGGGTCAGCAGAACACCGATCAGAGAGGCGATTCGCATGCTGGAACTGGAAGGACTCGTGGTAATGATCCCGAGACGAGGAGCGGAAGTTGCGAAAATCACGGAGAAGAATCTGAAGGATGTTCTGGAGGTAAGACGTGCACTGGATGCGCTTGCCATTGAACTGGCCTGTGAGAGAATCACCGAGGAAGAGATGCGGAAACTCCATGAGGCGGAGCTGGCATGTGAAGAGGCTACGAAGACCAACGATGCGGCGGTGATCGCACAGGCAGACGTGGCATTTCATGACATTATCATCAAGGCGGCCGGGAATGACAGATTAACTGCGCTGGTGAACAATCTGGCGGAGCAGATGTATCGCTACCGGTTTGAGTATATCAAGGATGCAAGGAATCATATACAGATTATTACCGAGCATCGACAGATCTACGAGAGCCTGTATAAGAAAAACCGTGCGGAAGCTGCGCAGGCGGTGAAAACCCATATTGATAACCAGGAGCAGATGATTGTGCAGATGATTCACCTGGAGAACTGATTAGAAAAGAACAAAGTGGATATGCTCTATACGGAGGCAGAATGCCGAAAGGAGACATATTCATGGAACACAATCATAATCATAGAAGAATGAGAGAATGGCTGGCCTTGCTGGTGCTGACGGTATCCTTTTTCGGATTGTTTTTTCCGAATTATACCTTGACAGATGAAGTATGTACTGTCAGTATGGAAGAATGCGGGGAAGAAGCAACCGGAGAGCAGATAAAGGAACGATTGGAGGCAAGAGGCATTACGTATCGGGATCTGCATTCCGGTAAGGTCCGCGTCAGGAGCAGACTGCTGGAATGGTTCAGCAGTTTATGGCATTAAGTCAGTGGAGCAATAGTATGAAGACAGAAAGTGCAGCACAACCGGGGGCGCCCATTGGGGTGTTTGATTCCGGTGTCGGAGGGTTGACCGTGGTTCGGGAGATCATGCGTCAGATTCCGAATGAGAGGATTGTTTATTTTGGAGATACTGCCCGGGTTCCGTATGGGAATAAGTCCAGGGAAACGGTTACAAGATACAGCAGGCAGATTGTTCATTTCCTGCGCACGCAGAACGTGAAAACCATTGTGATAGCGTGCAATACTGCCAGTGCATATGCATTGGAGGAACTGGAGCAGGAGATCGACATTCCGGTGATCGGTGTGGTAAAGCCCGGTGCCAAGGCGGCTGTGGAGGCTACCAGAAATGGCAAGATCGGCGTGATTGCCACGGCGGGCACCATCGCCAGTAAGATTTATTCCCAATACATAGAGACAATTGCACCGGATGCATCGGTTATCGGCAAAGCGTGTCCTCTTTTTGTTCCTCTGGTGGAGGAGGGGCTGCTGCAGGATCCGGTAACGGATGAGATTGCCAGACGCTATCTGACGGAACTGAAGGATCGGCAGATTGATTCCCTTATTTTGGGCTGTACCCATTACCCCCTGATTCGTGATACAATAGAGAAAGTAATGGGAGATGAGGTTACGCTTGTGAACCCGGCCTATGAAACGGCGCGGGAACTGAAGGAACTTCTGGCAGAGAGAAGCTTATTGAATGAGAAGCCTATTGGGCTGGGAGAAGACGGTCACAGCTTTTACGTCAGTGATGCGGCAGAGAAATTCCAGGTGTTTGCCAATTCGATTCTGAAGTACGGGATTCTGTCTGCGAAGATTGTGAATGCAGAGAAGTATTAGGGTATATGGTATTGTTTTAGGAGTAAGATATGACAAAAGATGTTTTATTGAAGGTGCGGGGACTGCAGTTCAACGGAGATCCGGAGGCCGAGAAAGTCGAGACGATTACACCGGCCCAGTATTATCTGAAGAACGGAGGACATTACATTCTCTACGATGAGGTTGCAGAGGGGCTGGAGGAGAATACCCGCAACGTGATACATATTAAGGATCATGAGCTGAATATTATGAAGCGCGGCGTGATCAATGCGGAGATGTTGTTCACGGAAAACCGCAAGAATCTCACCAGTTATGGTACTCCCTACGGTTCTATCATGGTGGGGATTGATACCAACCATATGGATGTCACGGAGGAAGAGGATCTTCTTCGGGTACATATTGATTATGCGTTGGAATTGAATCATGAACATTTCGCGGACTGCAAACTGGATATTGATGTTCGGCCCAAAGAAAAAGGAATGCTGATGTAACGGCATTCCTTTTATTGTTGTATTGTTGATTTTTATTCAATATTACGTGTGATGGCTTCTATAACGGCTTCGCACCGGCTTTCTCCTGCATCTTTTCAACCCATCTCTTATAGCGGCCCTTCTTTTTCTTCTTCGTATTGGTATCTGTCGGAAGGGGACCGCGGATACCACG